>DATJTM010000646.1:0-7463 GCA_035503395.1 Luteitalea sp. | reverse complement strand
ACGGCCTGGGTGTGGCTCGCGCGCAGTTGCGTCAGGCGCGTCCGGTACTCCGGCGCCCGCTCGCGGGCCGGGTCGAGCAGGTAGTCCCTGATGAAGATGCCGGACAGGTGCACGTCCGAGCGCAGCCGCCGCAGCGTTGCTTCGATCTGTCGATGGTGACTGTTCAGTTCGTCGAGGTCGGCGTAGATGTCCTCGGCCTTGCGCGCGGTGGCGAGCAGGGAGATCGCGATGAGGACGAGCAGTCCTCCAAGCGCGGCGGCGGCGACAGGCCAGGTCTTGAGGTAACGCATCAGGCGGCGACGTCCTTTCGAGCTTACGCCGCACACCTGGGTTCGGCCATCCCCTTGGCAGGGGAGCGAAAGTCAAAGTCAGAGGTCGGATGGCGGCAGTCGGCAGGCGGCAGGCGGCAGGCGGCAGTCAGAAGGTGACGGGCCTGTTGATCCGAGTCTCCCCCGTAGACCGGATGGTCACCGACGGCGGGGACGCGTACGGTGATCGGACATGGCCGACTTCCACCAGCCGCGCTTCGTCACCACCCTCCATGCGCTCGGGCAGCCAGGTCAGCCCCAGGCGCTGCCGCTCGTGACGTCCCGTACGCAAGAGCTCGGAATTACGACCACGCTGGTCCTGCCCGCGCTCGCCCAGGAATTCGAGGGTGCTGCGTTCCCGCGCATCCTCCAGCGCCTGTCCGCCTCGGCCCCGGTCAGCCGTCTCGTGGTGGTGCTGGGGCATGCCACTGCCGCCCAGCAGGAGAAGGCGGCCCGCCTCCTCAGCTCGGTACGCGTGCCCGTCACGCTCGTCAGGCTCGACGATGAGACCCTGCCGCCGATTCGGCAGCGGCTCCGTCGCGCCGGGCTCGACGTGGCGGCGGAAGGCAAGGGGTACGCGTGCTGGGTCGGCATCTGCACGGCGCTCGCGGCCGGCACCGACGCGATCGCACTGCACGATTGCGACATCGAGTCCTACGACCCGGGCATGGTCGCGCGCCTGCTGGCGCCCGTGGTGGTCCCGGACACGCCATTCGACTTCGCGAAGGGCTACTACCCACGCGCGCATGCCCGCCTGTACGGCCGCGTGACGCGGCTGCTCGTGGCGCCGCTGCTGCGCGGGCTCGAGGCGTTGTCGCTGCCGACCACGCTCCCGGCCTTCATGGCGGAGTTCCGCTATCCGCTGTCCGGCGAGGTGGCGTTCTCGCGGGCGCTGGCCAGCGACCTGCCGATGCACGCCGGCTGGGGGCTCGAGATCGGGACGCTGGCGGAGGTCTATCGTCGCCAGTCGCGGTTTCGCCTGTGCCAGGTCGACATCGCCGACGGCTACGAGCATCGGCACCGCTGCATCGAGCCCGCCTCCGACGGCGGCGATCTCACGGTGATGGTCGAGCAGATCCTGTCGTCGCTGATCGATTCGCTGCGGCGTGAGCGCGTCTGCGTCGACGCACGGATGCTGCGCTACGTACTGAGCCACTATCGGCAGGAGGCGCGGCGTCTCGTGGCTGCGTACGAGGCCGACGCCGCGGTCAACGGCCTGGCGCACGACCGCCTGGCCGAAGAGCGGACGGTCGAGGGCTTCTCGGCCGTGTTCGAGCGCGCGATTGCCAACGGCTGCCGCGCGGCGCTCCCCGCGCTCCCGAGCTGGGACGCCGTGTCACAGGCCTCACCCGACGCGGCCGTCGCCTTCAGCGATCTCGCCGTCGGCTCCGAGTTGCCCACCTGCGACGACTACGTCGAGACGTGGGACGGCCCGCTACCGCTCGAGACCGCGAGCTGAGACAGCGGTCCTGCTTCTGGCGTCACCGCTTCCTGGCGGCACGACGCCCTGGTCCGGCCTGGGCGGCTTCGGCCGCCTTGAGCCGGGTCAGTTTCGTGATGAGGGCGACGGGCAGCCTCGCCGTCAGCGGAAACTTCAGCGTTCCCTTACCGTTGTACGACCCGCCCCGGAGGTCGCCGCCCAGCGCCTCGACCAACGACGCGCTGAACGGATAGATCGACACGTGGTCGGCCCACCCGGCCACGTAAATCACCGCACGCCCTTCCTGCTTGAACGTCGGGATGCCGTACGAAATCGACTCGTCCATGCCAGGCACGGCTTTGCGGATGATCTCGCACAGACGGACGACGAGCGGCCGCGCCTCCGGCGGCAACTGCTCGATGTAGTCGGCAACCGACGTCGAGGCAACGCGCATGTCCGAGAGACTAGCGCGACCGCCGAAAATCATCGGTCGCATCTGGCGCGTCAGGCTACGGGCTTCAGGCTGCCGGCTACCTGCCCCTGTTGCACAGCCGTCCGACTTCCACTCTCGAGGGCTACTGCGGATAAGTCAACGAACGCTTCGATTGGCCAGTGCGTGCCGTCCAGCTTGAGGGGAAACGCATCGAGGCCATCCGAGACCACCGATTCTCCGCCTCGATAGGTGCGACGACCGCACCCGATCGAGTCTCCCCATCTCATCCCGACGATTCAGCACTGGCAGGGGCAGGAAGTGGCACGCACTGACGACGCGCCTCAGCTCTAGCGGGGCGTCTTGAGGCTCGTGGTATCGTCGGCTCACTCCCATGCATCTGCGATTGCCGGACTCAGGTTCGTTGATCCAGGCGCTGTTCTCGCCGTCGGGCGACGCGGCTCAGCCACCCTCGGCCGACGTCGTCGACGACGTCACGCCTGAACAGTTGGCCGCCGCGATCGCCGCGATGGTGCGCGGCGACATCGAGTACCTGGGCCTGGAACACGGCGCCGGATTCCTGCAGGCGGCAGGTGAGGGCGAGGGACCGTACGAAGTGCAGGTGACCCGCGACGGCGACATCTTCCACGACGTCGCCGGTGGCGCCGACAAGGACACGATGACCCGCATCGTCACCGCGTATCTGCGTCGCGATCCGTCGTGGCGCGATGCGCCGTGGGCGCCGCCGCTGGATTGGTAAGTCGCAGTTGTCAGGACTGAACTGCGCTGGCCCTGAGGTGCAGGACCGCTGAGCCATCGTCTCAGCGATAGGTAAGATTCGACCGGGCCCCTGGAAGATTCAGGCCGTGCGAACCAACGCTTTCGGGTGGGAGAGGTCTGCCTCGCTCCTTCGGAGCTATGGCGCGACAGTCTTCGCTGCGCCGAGGGGGAACGCTCGCTGGCTTGCCAACCGAAACTCTCGGGGTGGGGGAGGCCCGCCGTCGCGCTTCGCGCTATGTCGGGCAACCTTCGCCAGAATCTAGAGCGAAGGTTGGTGCGGAAGGGGGGACTCGAACCCCCACGACCTTGCGGCCGCCAGCCCCTCAAGCTGGTGCGTCTGCCAATTCCGCCACTTCCGCAAGTGGTGTCCGGCTGCCTCGCGGCTAGCCGACAGAACCACGAACTATAGCAGGTCCGTTCGTGGGAGGGAAGCCGCCGAGGTCTCGGCGGCGGGTGCTGCTACTGCTTCTTCGGCTCGCTCTTGGGCTCGGCCTTCGGCGCCGGTGCGATCGTCGACGGCGTCGTCGGGTCGGCAGCCTTGCTGTCGGCCTTCGGCGTGGCCTGACCGGCGTCGGCCGGCGCCACGCCCGGGGCTGGATCCACTGGCGTCTGCGTCGGTGCCGGGTTGGTCACGGCCGACGGATTGGTCGGCGGCGCCGGCGGTGTCGTGGCTGCCTTGGCGGGCACGATCGGCGCCGCACCGGGCACGCCGCTCATCACCGACGAGGGGCCGCGGGTACCGACGATCGAGAGCCCCAGGGCGCCGAGCATGAACATCGCGCCGAGGATGGCCGAGGCCTTGGAGAGGACCGTGGCGCCCTGACGAGCGCCGAACGCCGCCTGGCCGCCACCGCCACCGAACGCAGCGGCGATATCGCCGCCCTTGCCCTGCTGCAGCAGGACGGCCAGCAGCAGCACGAGGCAGACCACCACGTACACGGTGATGAGGAACCAGTACAGCATAACGACTCAGTATACCTCGGCCTCCGGGCGCCGTACCAGCCGTGCTACGCTCCGGGGCCGCCGTGCCCGAGCCGCGCCTGCCCTCGCTCACGCGCCTGCAGGCGGCCCTGGTGGCGGCCTTCCTGCTCGCGGTCGCCGCGGCGACCGGTCTGGCCGACGTCCGCGCCGCTCGCGGCAACGATCCCTTCGGCACGCTCGTTGTCGCTCGAGCCATCGCGTTGCACGGCACCGTCCAGCTCGATGCGCTGGGCGCCCCGCATCTCGACCAGCGGCTCGGTTACCGCTGGTTCGAGCGCAACGGCCATCAGTACTACGTCTACCCGCTCGGTACGCCGTTGATCGTCAGCCCGGTCGTGGCTGCCGTTCACGCGGCCGGCTTCGACGTGGTCGATCCCGATACCGAAGTGCGCGTGCAGCAGTGGCTGGTGGTCGGCATCGCCATCGCCACCGCATGGCTGTTGCAGCGGCTGGCGCGCCGCCTGCTGCCGTTCGGCCCGGCGTTGGCGTGCAGCGTCGCGTTCTGGGCAGGGACCTCGATGGCCAGCGTCGCTGGCGCCGCCCTGTGGTCGCACACGCTCGCCATCGCGCTGGCGCTGATGGTGCTGGATCACCTCGTCGCCACCGAAGTGACAGGGACGCGCGTGCGTGCTGCGTGGGTCGGCACGCTTCTGTTTGCCGCCGCGCTCACGCGGCCGACGATGGCGCTGTTCGCGGTGGTCGTGCTGGGGTGGCTGGCGTGTCGTGACTGGCGCCGCACAGTGACGGCCGCAGTGGTGCTGGGCATCTGGAGCGCGGGATTCCTGGCGTTCAGTCGGCACGAGTTCGGGGAGTGGTTGCCGCCGTACTACCGCATGGGCACCGACGGCGGTGCCTTCAGCACCACGGCGCTGGCCGGCCTGCTCGTGAGTCCGTCGCGCGGCCTGTTCGTCTTCTCACCGTTGCTGCTCGCGGCGTGGATGGCGTGGCCGCTGGCGCGCCGTGACTGGCCACTGCATCGCGGGTGGTGGCTGGTCGGCCTCGGGTGGCCGGTACTCCTGGTCGCGGCGCTGACGCGCTGGGAGATGTGGTGGGCCGGCGTGTCGTTTGGTCCACGCCTGCTTACCGATGTCCTGCCGGGCCTGTTCCTGCTCACGCTGCGGACCTGGCCGGTGCGTCGACCCGCCAGCCTGCCTCACTGGAGCGCCGTGGGCCTGCTCGCGATCGCTGTCGGGTTCTCGGGCTGGGTGCACGTTCGTCAGGGGCTCTTCAATCCCTGGGTGCAGCACTGGAACGTCGAGCCGTCGATCGACACCGACCCCTGGACGCGATTCGACTGGGCCTTCCCGCAGTTCCTGCACGACGGTCGGCGTCACCGCGCCAGGCTCGTGGCGTACTTCGGACGTCACCTGCCATCCGACGACCTGCCGCCGGTTCGGCTCGAGGCCGCCGTCGCCGCCGACAATCCCGTGTTCGACGCGGTCGGCTTCGATCGCATGCGCGACGAGGGACGCTGGACGCTGCTGCAGGTGGCGGAACTGCGCTTCGTGGCGCGTCCACGACAGACGCCGCTCACCGACGTGTCGGTGACCTTCGGCACCAACGGTCGGCAGACGGTGGCCATCGAGTTGAACGACACGCCGCTGCTCGCGCACACGTTCGAGACGCCGATGGCGATGGTGACGCTGCCGTTGCCGGCGGGTGTGGTGCGCGACGGCGTGAATCGCCTGCGCTTCGTCACGCCCGACGCCCGTCGGATGGGGCGCGGCGACCCCAAGTCCTATGGGGTCGTCGTCAAGGGGGTGATGTTTCGGTAGGGCCCGCTCGCCCAGCGGGCCGACACTGCTGACGT
This sequence comes from Luteitalea sp., assembly GCA_035503395.1. Classification (GTDB taxonomy): domain Bacteria; phylum Acidobacteriota; class Vicinamibacteria; order Vicinamibacterales; family Vicinamibacteraceae; genus Luteitalea. The sequence goes on along the minus strand of DATJTM010000646.1, from coordinate 1,734 downwards.
GGAACGTCCGCTGCCGCTAGCGCGCGGCCGACGCGATTGCGAAGAACCCGTTCGGGTCGAGACTGGCGCCGCCGACCAGCGCGCCGTCGACGTCGGCCTGCTGCAGGATGGCGCGGGCGTTGTCGGCCTTGACGCTGCCGCCATAGAGGATCTGGCACTTGTCGGCGGCTTCTGCACCGAGCCACGCTCGCAGACGTCCACGCACATGGGCGTGTGCTTCCTGCGCCTGCTCCGGCGTCGCATTGCGGCCGGTGCCAATCGCCCACACCGGTTCGTAGGCAATCACCATCTTGGCGAACTGTTCGCCGCTGACACCCTCGATCACCGCCTTCAGCTGCGTGTCGAGCACGTCGAACGTGCGGCCGGCTTCACGTTCGTCGAGCGTCTCGCCGATGCACGCGATGGGATCGAGTCCGGCGGCGTAGGCCGCATGAATCTTGCGCGTCACGTCGGCGTCGGTGTCACCGAACACACGACGACGCTCCGAGTGGCCGAGGATCACCAGTTCGGCGCCCGCCTCCTTCAACATCGGCGCGCTCACCGCGCCGGTGAAGGCCCCGTCCCTCTCCCAGAAGCAGTCCTGCCCGGCGGTGGCGATGCCCGAGTTGCGGAGCGCGTCGGCGACGCCGTGCACGGCGGTGAACGGCGGCGCAATCACGAGCTCGACGTCGGTGAGTTCCTTCGCCAGCGCGCGGAACTCCTTGGCATACGCCACCGCGTCGGCGACGCCCTTGAACATCTTCCAGTTACCGGCTACCAGCGGAGTGCGCATGATCAAGATCCGATCAGGTCGAAAGTCAGAAGTCTGAAGTGCGAAGTCAGAAGCAAGGTCTGCCCGGTCACGTCTGAGGTACGCCAGAAGCCACGAGTGAGGTCACGGTTTCCTTGTGACTTCTGCCTTGTGACTTCTGACTTTGCGAGCGTGCTGTCACTTCTCCGGCAACACCGCGACACCCGGCAGCGTGCGGCCGCCGAGGAACTCGAGGCTGGCGCCGCCACCGGTCGAGATGTGGCTGACCTTGTCGGTCACGCCGGCCTTGTGGACCGCCGCGATCGAGTCGCCGCCGCCGATGATCGTGATGCCGTCGACGTTGGCCACGGCCTGCGCCACCGTGTTGGTGCCGTTGGCGAAGGCCGGAATCTCGAACACGCCCATCGGGCCGTTCCACACGACCGTCTTGGCGTTCTTGATGATCTCGGCGTAGCGCGCCGCGGTCTTGGGGCCGATGTCGAGGCCCATGCGGGCGCCGATGGCGGCGTCGCCAACCGCGAGCGTCTCGCTCGGCACGTCGGCCGACAGCGCTTCCGCAACCACGTGATCTTCAGGGAGTGCCAGCGTCAGGCCACGTGATTCGGCCTGCGCCTTGAGGTCGCGCGCCGTGTCGACCAGGTCGGCTTCGACGAGCGACTTGCCGACCTCGAGGCCCTGCGCCTTCAGGAACGTGTAAGCCATCGCGCCGCCGATGATCAGCGCGTCGACCTTCGGCAGCAGGTTCTGGATCACTTCGAGCTTGTCGCTGACCTTGGCGCCGCCGAGCACGGCCACGAACGGCCGCTCCGGCGACGACAGCGCGTTGCCCATGTAGCTGACTTCGTTGGCCATCAGCAGGCCGGCCGCGGCGTCCTTGACGTGCGCCACCATGCCCTCGGTGGACGCGTGCGCGCGGTGGGCCGAGCCGAAGGCGTCGTTGACGTACCCGTCGGCGAGTTCGGCCAGCGGCCCCGCGAAGGCCG
>DATJTM010000645.1:0-2344 GCA_035503395.1 Luteitalea sp. | reverse complement strand
GAAGGCTACCGACGTGCATGAGAAGGCCTGTCCGGGAATCGGCAGGTGCTTCACGCACCTGCAGGCATTCTGCCGGAACGCGGCCGCTCTGCAACCGGGGACGCCCGATCCCTATCGACGGTTACCGGCCATGACCTGCTTGAGCGACGTCAGCTCGATGCCTTTCGCCGCGATCGCGGCGGTGACTTCCGGACTGGTCCACGCATCGAGGACGGCCTGGCGATCGGTGGCCACGTTCTCGTAGCCGCGATGGCCGAACGCGCGCATCTCCGGTGTGTCGGTGGCGGCGTGCTCGACCATCAGCCACGTGCCTGGGGCAAGGTCCTTCAGGACGGTGGCCAGCTTGGTGGCGCGCACCGCTCCCGTGTCGGTGTTGTCCCAGACGCGACGGATGAACGAGATGCCCTGGTCGGGCCCCGGCGTCGCCAGTCCGTATTCCTTCGTGAGGCGCTGCACGATGGCGCGCACCTCGGGACTCACCGAACCGAATCCCATGTGCTCCCACGTGTAGGTCAGGTGCGGCACGAGCGTCTTCGCGAGCGTGATCTGCGCGCGGAGTTCGCGCTCCACCTCGGCGAGATCGAGTTTCGCCTCTCGCATGCTCGTGCCGGCGGGATAGCCGGGCCGCGGCACGACGGTGGGGAAGAAGTAACCGTGCGCATCGACCAGCGACGGCGCGGTGGTCAGCGGCCGCCACTTCACGTTTTCCCACTCGCTCGTGAGTGCGATATGCACGCCGGCGTCGAGGTCAGGGTTCTCCCGCAGCAGCCGCGTGGCTTCCGGTACCCAGTTGCCCGTGATGATCACGTTGGCCGAGCGGACGACGCCGCGCTTGTAGGCATCGATCGTCGCGACGTTGATGCCGTGGCCGACGCCCATGTCGTCGCCCTGGACGATCAGGCGCACCTTACCGTCGCCGGCCGGCGTCTGCCTCGCCTCGAGGCCCGCCATCACGGTGGCCGCCATCACCAGCATGCCCAGCATCGACTTGCGCATCGGGAACCTCACAGCCTTTTCAGAAGGGAGTGGCCTGTGGTGGCGGCGCCTGCGGCTGCAGCGCGCGCACCGTCGTCGCGAGCAGCACGAGTCCACCGCCGATCGTGCCGAGCAGGCCTGGCGTTTCGCCATGCACCAGGAAGGTCCACACCGGATTGAGGGCGGGCTCGAGCAGGAGCAGCAGCGCGGCTTCGAGCGCCGTGAGCTTTCTGATGGCGCGGGTCAGCAGGACGTAGGCCAGCGCCAGCTGGAAGCAGCCCAGATAGCCGATGACCGCCCAGTCGACCGGACGGGCGTCGTGCACGGGCAGCGCCATCGGCGCGCACATCAGGAACGCGAACACGTTGCCGTAGAACGTGGCAGTCATCGCACCCGCGGTGCCGTGGTCGCGCGTCACCAGGCGGACGCCAGCCAGCACGATGGCCCAGGTGATGCCGCTGCTCGCGCCGATGATGTTGCCAAGCACCGGGTTGGGCGCGGTCGTGGACGGGGCCACGCTGCCGGCAAACAGCAGCACGATGCCGACGCCGACGATGGCGAGGAAGGGCAGGTCGCGGACGTGGACCCGCTCGTTCAGCAGCCACGGACCGAGCAGCACCAGGTAGAGCGGTGCGGCTGCCTGCAGGAAGACGGCGTGGGCGGCGGTCGTCAGCTTGTTGGCGACGATGAACGAGATGAAGGTGACGGCGATGATCAGGCCGAGGACGATCGTCTTGCGGGTCGGCCGGAGCGGGACGCGGGCGACCAGCAGCAGGAAGACCGCGGCGACGGCCGATCGGAAGCCCGCCACCTGCCAGGACGTGAGTGCGGTGGCCTTGACGACCACGCCGGCCGTCGAGAACAGCACGGCGGCCAGCAGCACTTGCAGTCGTCCGCTCATCGGCCGGGCATCGTATCAGGTCGCGGTGGCGCGGCCGCCCGTCGACCGGCGGACCTGTGGTCCAATGCCGCAAAGTCACAAGTCGTGGAGGTAGGGCCGGCTGTCCCAGCCCGGCCGATGCTGGACGTCCAAGCACAAGTGCGAAGAGTGCGAAAAGTGCGAAAAGTTCAAGAAGGTCAAGAAGTCGGAACACCGCCCAGGAGAATGCGTATGCGACTCATGACATGTGTGATGACGATGGCGCTGTGTACCGGGCTTGCCGCGACGGCGGGGGCCCAGACCGCCCCGGCGGCGGGCGTGCCCGAGGTGAAGCTGGCGCCGTCGCCGGCCGGGCAGGCGGCGGTGCAGGTGGGCGGCAGCTGGCAGACCGACGACAAGGGTCAGCGCTATAGCGGCGGCAAGTGGATTGTCGTCGACTACAGCCGCCCGCTGCTGCGCGGGCGCAAGAACATCTTCGGCAGCGGCGCT
>DATJTM010000644.1:0-5225 GCA_035503395.1 Luteitalea sp. | reverse complement strand
TAAAGACGGAGTGTTCCACGTGGAACATGCGCGCCCGCAGCCATAAGTAGTTGATGAGCTACGCTGTGTTCCACGTGGAACATAGAGTATGCATGCCCTGGTCAGCCGTGTCGCTGCTCGCCCTTGGGCTGAGACAGCTTGGTATGTCTAACGCGCCCCCTGGCCGTTAGCGCAGCGCCGAGCCGGTGGTATCCTGCCGTTTCGCCCGGATACGTCCTGTATCCACTGGGCGACCCACGCATGAGCAAGGTCATCGCAGTCTCGAATCAAAAGGGCGGCGTCGGCAAGACCACGACGACCATCAACTTGGCTGCGTCCCTCGCCATGGCCGACCAGCGTGTGTTGGTTGTGGACATGGACCCGCAGGGCAACCTCACGAGTGGGCTGGGCCAGAAGTCGGCGGCCGAGCACACCGTCTACGAATCGCTCGTCGGCGACGCCGACCTTCCGCTGCTGCAGACACCCGTCGACAACCTGCACCTAGTCCCAGCAGGACGGCATCTGGCCGGCGCCGAGGTCGAACTGGTGACGATGGAGGAGCGCGACGCGCGTTTGAGCAAGTTGCTGGCGCCAGTCCGCGACCGGTACGACTTCATCCTGATCGACACGCCGCCATCGCTGGGTCTGTTGACCCTGAATGCATTGGTCGCCTCGGACACCGTCCTCATCCCGTTGCACTGCGAGTACTTCGCGCTCGAAGGCCTTGCCGACCTGATGGCGACGCTCTCGCGCGTCCGCACCGGGTTGAACCCCACCCTCGACGTGGAGGGTGTCGTGTTGACGATGTTCGGGGACCGGACGAACCTGGGCGCCCAGGTGGCGCGGGAAATCCGTGAATTCTTCGAGTCCAAGGTCTTCGACACCGTCATTCCCAGGAACGTACGACTGGCCGAAGCCCCGAGTCACGGGCTCCCGGCGCTCCTGTATGACCCCAGATCCAAGGGCGCCGAAGCGTACGTCTCGCTCGCCCACGAACTCCTGAAGCGGAACGGCGCCAAGGCAGCGCGTCGAGCGACCGCCAAGGCCCACTAGAGAAGAGAGCCCCTGTCGTGGCCCAGAAGACCGATCGACGTCCTGCCCTCGGACGTGGCTTGAGTGCGCTGATTCCGGACAAGCCGACGGCGTCGGCACCTGCACCCGTGGCCGCGGCGCAAGCGCCAGTACCACAACGGGAGGTAGATCTCGATCTGATCGACCCCAATCCGTTGCAGCCTCGAACCAGGTTCGACGAGGTGCGCCTGCAAGAACTCGCGGAATCCATCAGTTCCTCCGGACTGGTCCAGCCCATCGTCGTTCGTCGCAAGGGCGACCGGTTCGAGATCGTCGCCGGCGAGCGTCGCTGGCGGGCCGCTCAGATCGCGGGCCTGCTCAAGGTGCCGGTCCACGTCAGCGACATCGCCGACGAGCGACTGCTGCAGACCGCCCTCATCGAGAACATCCAGCGTGAGGATCTCAACCCGATCGAGGAGGCGCTTGCGTACAAGCGCCTCGGCGACGAGTCGGGCCTCACACAGGAACAGATCGCAGCCGCAGTAGGGAAGGACCGCGCCACCGTCGCCAATCACCTGCGTCTGCTGCGGTTGCCGGACCAGGTGCGCGCCCGGGTCGCGGGTGGTGAGTTGTCGATGGGCCACGCGCGGGCCCTGCTCGCGGTGGAGGACGAGAGCATCCTGGTCAAGGCGGTGGACCAGGTCATTGCCGGCGGCCTCTCGGTGCGCGCGACCGAGGCGCTGGCCCGCAAACTCGCGGCACCGGCGCCCGAGACCGACGCCGCTCCCGCCGACGCCCCGGTGGAGAAGGACGTCCACACCCGCCAGGCCGAAGAGCGCCTGCGAGTCGCCCTCGGCACCCGCGTGAACATTCATCGCAAGGGAAAGGGCGGGCGCGTCGAGATCGAATTCGTCAACGAAGACGAACTGATCCGCCTCTACGAGTTGCTCACCGAACGATAACGGGTGTTGGCGCGTGACGGACGTTCCGGCGGGCCGTCCCTACCGAGTTCTGTGCGTAGGAGGGGCGCCTCTCTGAGGCGCCCGATGCCGTCGGCGAGCGCCGACCGAAGTACGAGAAAGAGTCACGATGCGCTAACGCGTCGTGTCGAACCGAATGATGGACGCCGTGAAGAAGCTGACTGACTACGCCGCCTGCGCTGGTTGAGCGAGCAAGCTCGCCGCCGGCGAGCTCGCTCACGTGTTGAGCGACCTGCCCGTGCCCACCGATCCCCGTGTCCTGGTCGACTACCGGAACGCGGACGATGCCGGTGTGTTCATCGTCGGCGACATGGGCCTGGTGCAGACGGTCGACTTCTTCACGCCGATCGTCGACGACCCCGAAGCGTACGGACGGATCGCGGCGGCCAACTCGATCAGCGACGTCTACGCGATGGGCGGACGGCCGATCACGGCGCTCGCCATCGCGGCATTTCCCTCGAAGAATTTCGATCCCGCGATCGTCAAGGCGATCTTCGCGGGTGGCTACTCGGTGTTGCGCGAGAGCGGCGTGGCGCTGCTCGGTGGTCACACCGTGCAGGACACCGAGATCAAGTTCGGCTATGCCGTGACCGGCCTCGTCGCGCCGGATGCGGTGTGGACGAATGCCGGCGCGAAGGTTGGTGACCGCCTCGTGATCACGAAAGCGATCGGCACCGGGGTCATCGCCACGGCCGGCAAGTTCGGGCGGACCGACGAGGCGACGATCGCGGCGGCGATTGCGTCGATGCAGCGCACGAACCGTGAAGCCGCCGAGGTCCTGCTGCGACACCCGGGACGCGTGCATGGGTGCACGGACGTCACCGGCTTCGGCCTCGCCGGACATGCGTGCGAAATGGCGACGGCGAGCGCCGTGCGCCTCGAGATCGCCGTCGACGCCGTCCCGCTCCTGGCCGGCGCCCGAGCCCTGGCGCTCGGCAATCGCACCGGTGGAATGGTCAACAACCGCGCACATTTCGGCGACGCCGTGGATGTGGGTCCATTGCCGGACGACCTGGCGGCGCTGGCCTTCGATCCGCAAACCTCCGGCGGACTGCTCGTGTCGCTCGACGATGCGATTGCTGACGTCGTAGTCAGCGAACTGCGGGACGCGGGATTGGAGGCGGCAAGTATCGGTCAGGTGACCGAAGCGAACGGTGCGGCTCGAGTCGCGTTACGATAGTGACCCGCGCTGGCCTGCCTGCCGCGCTCGGATGAGGTGGGCTGACAGGCGGCGCGTGCCTGCCATGTGAGCCCCGATCCTTACGACGCGCGACCACGTCGTATTGCACCGATTTCTCGAAAGATGGTATAAATCGGTGTTTCGGCGGGCACGCTGATTTACCCCTGTGCCCGTGTCTTGCCTGCGGCGGGGCGCGCCCCGTCCACGTCGGTTACTCCCGGAGGCACCGTGTTACCGGACCTGTCGGTCCTGTGGGTCATCGCGATCGTGCTGCTCTTGACGGTCGTCCTGCAGCAGTTGTTCTTCAAGCCACTCCTGCGCGTGATCCACGCGCGCGAGGACGCGGTGCAGTCGGCGCGCGCACTCGCGGAGCGAAGCGCGGCGGAAGCACGGCGTGCGGGCGAGGAGTTCGACGCGAAGACGACCGCCGCCCGTGCCGTCTTCTACCGCGAGCTCGACGACATGCGGAAGCAGGGGCAGGACGAGCGGACGTCGATGCTGGCCAGCGCCCGGGCCCAGGCCGATCAGGAGCTGTCGGACGCGCGCCAGACGCTGACGACCGAGGCGACCCAGGCGCGTGCGCAACTGCAGCAGGACGCCCAACGGCTCGGCGACGAGCTCGCCGACCGGCTCGCGGGGCGGACCCGCTGATGCCCAGCAGAACGATGACGGGTTCCACGCACTTCACGGTCGGCGCCGCCGCAGCCCTGGCGCTCACGCTGGCGATGACGGCACCGGCGGTCGCGCAGGACCACACCGCGCCGGCCACCACGACTCAACCCCAGGACCATCCGTCGGCGCAGGCGCCTGCACACGGCGCGCCCGCGGCTTCGACCACGGTGCCGCAGGATGCGCACGACGCCGCGGCCCCCGCCCAGGACCATGGCGCGGCTGCCGATCATGGCGCGGCACCGGCCGGCGCACATGCGGCCGCCGGGGCGCATGGTGAAGCGCACGGCGAGAGCATCTGGGTCACGCTGGCGCGTCTGGCCAACTTCGCGATCCTTGCCGGCCTCCTGTACTGGATGGGTCGCAAGCCGCTGGCCGACCATCTCGCCGCCCGCCACGCGCAGATCCGCAAGGACCTCGTCGATGCCGCCGACATGCGGCAGACGGCGACGGCGCGTCTCGCCGAGATCGAAGCCAAGCTGGCCGCGTTGCCGGCCGAGCTCGAGGCGCTGCGCACGCGTGGCGCCGAGGAACTCGAAGCCGAACGGACCCGCATGCGCACGGCGGCCGAAGCCGAGCGCGATCGCCTCGTCGATCAGGCCCGTCGCGAGATCGCCTCGCAGACCCGCAACGCCACCGCGCAGTTGCGCGCGCAGGCAGCGGCGCTGGCGGTCGACGTCGCCGAGTCGCGACTTCGCGCCACCCTCACGCCGGCCGAGCAGGCCGCACTCGTCGACCAGTACGCCACGCAGATGAGGAACGTCCAGTGACCGCCGCCGAAGCCCGCCGCGCCGGCCGCGCGCTCTTCGACGTGACCCGGGCGACAGGCGCTGCCCGTCCGACGCTCGATGGCCTGCTGGCCTTTCAGGCACTGGTAGTCGAGCACGACGAACTCGCGCAGGTCGTACGCTCGCCCTTCGTGACCGGCGACGCCAAGCGCGGCGTCATCGAGCGCATCGCCGGGGCGCTGAACCTCGCGCCCGCCGCCGCCTCGACGCTGCGGCTGCTCGCCGAGCAGCAGGAGCTCGACGGCCTCGACGGGCTGATCAAGGAATTGAAGACGCAGGTGCACCGGCAGGAGCGTCGTGTCGACGCCGAGGTGACCACCGCGGTGCCGCTCGACGAGGCGCGAGTGGCGCAGCTGCGCGACGCGTTGTCGCAGGCCACCGGCCAGCAGGTCTCGCTGTCGGCTCGCGTCGACCCGGCGGTGATCGGCGGCGCGGTGACCCGTGTCGGTAGCGTCGTGTACGACGGCAGTCTCGCGCGCCAGCTGGCGCGCATGAAGGAGCAGTTCGTCAAGCAGGGCTGATCCCTGTGGCGCACCGCGGTTCTCTCTCCGAACGCTGACGTATGACTATCAAGGCAGACGACATCTCCCGCATCATCCGCGAGCAGATCGGCGGCTA
>DATJTM010000643.1:0-19938 GCA_035503395.1 Luteitalea sp. | reverse complement strand
GCCGGCCTGCTGGTGAGGAGTCTCGGTGAAGCCGAACGCACCGACCTCGGCTTCGAACCGCGCGGGGTGCTGCTCGCATCGGTCGACCTCGATGTCAGGGGGTACGACGCGACGCGCGGTCGGCAACTCCAGGGCGAGTGGCTGCGCCAGGTACGCGCGCTGCCGGGTGTGGTCCATGCAAGCCTGCTCGACGTCGTGCCCCTGACCGGATCGAGCCGCGGGTCGGCGATGCGCAAGGAAGGCGTGCCGCCGCCAGCCGCCGGACGGGCCGATGGCCTCGTCACGATCGGTCGCAAGAGTGTCGCGCCCGGCCACTTCGACACGCTACGCATCCCCCTGCGGCTCGGCCGGGACTTTCGCGATGCCGACACTGAAGGTGCCCCTGGTGTCGTGATCGTCAACGAGACGACCGCCCGCACGTTGTGGCCCGGCGAGTCGCCGCTCGGACGGCGACTCCGCCTGCACGACCCGACGCACCCGGACACGCCACTGCTCGAAGTCGTGGGCGTCGTCGCCGACTCGCGCTACGTCAGCGTGGGCGAAGCGCCACGTCCGTTCCTGTATCGCCCGCTCGCACAGGAGTACTCCGCCGATGCGTCACTCGTCGTGCGCGGCAATGGCACCACCCGGGCGCTGGCCGCCGCGGTCCGCGCACGGCTGCGCCAGATGGACCCGGAGTTGCCGATCGTCGAGATGCGAATGCTCGATGAGGCGACCGCGCTCGCGCTGCTCCCGATCCGGCTGGCGGCAGGACTGGTGACGGGACTGGCCGTGGCGGTGCTGGGCCTGGCAGCGATCGGCATCTATGGCGTCCACGCGCACCTGGCGGGGCAACGCACGCGTGAGTTCGGCATCCTGATGGCGCTCGGGGCCGACCGCGGAGCGATTCTGTGGGTGGTGCTGCGCGAGGCGCTGCGATGGATTGCGCTGGGCGCAGTCGGCGGCGTCGGCCTCGCATGGATCGCGACGCCGCTCGTGGCAAGCCTGCTGTACGGGATCACGCCGCACGACGCACCGACGTTTGCGGCGGTCGTCGCGCTCCTGCTGGCCGTCGGTGTCGCGGCGGCCCTGATACCGGCCGCGCGGGCGAGCCGTCTCTCACCCGCCGACGCGCTGCGCCACGAGTGACCAGCCAAGGAACCTCGCGCGCTATCCTCCTGTCAGCGACGCACCGATCTAGTGGCGCACTCGGAGGATGGCGATGCTGGTGGCGATGAAGCGAAGTCCCGTGGTACGGGTGGCGATGGCGCTGGTGGCCTTGCTGCTGATCGTGGCGGGCTTCTACTTGTGGATGTAGTTCACATCATCGAAAGTCAGAAGTCTCGAGTCAAAAGTCAGAAGCACGAGGTGCGCATCGGCATTCGTGGGCTCCGCTTCTGACTCCTGACCTTTCTTGGGCCTTCTGACTTCTGACTTTTATTTGGTACGTGTAGCGGACCAACCCTGACCGGTGATCCGGTCGCCATCGACCTTGCCCGTGTAGGCCTTGCCGCCCGCGGTGAAGGTGATGTCGGCGCCCTGCAGTTTGCCGGCCGAGATTGGCGACGTGCCGAGCGAGCCGGAGATCTCCTGGTACTGCTGCGTGAGCGTCAGCGTATCCGCGCCCACCTTCCAGGTCCCAGCGACCTTGGCGGGCACGATGAACAGCATGGCCGTGCACCACGACGTGCAGGGCGCGGACGTCTCACGGACGTCGGGCTGCCAGTCGCCCATGTCGAAGCTGTTGGTGGCAATGCGGGTGCCCGGCTTGAGGTCGAGCAGTTTCGGCCGCAACTTCAGGTTGATGTCGGGCAGCAGGAACAGCGTGATGACCGTGGCCTTCGACAGGTCGGCTTCGAACAGGTCGCCCTGCACGAACGTGGCCTTGCCGGTCACCCCCGCCTCCAGCGCAGCTCGCTTCGACAACTCGACCATGTCCGGGTTGAACTCGACACCCAGCGCCGTCGCGCCCTTCTTGGCGGCCGAGATCACGGTGATGCCGTTCCCCGACCCGAGATCGATCAGGTAGTCCTGCGGCGTCACCTTGGCGAGTTCGAGCATCTTGTCGACCGTGGCCTGCGGCGTCGGCACCCACACGACGTCCTTGCCGGCCTGACCGCTGCTCGGCTCGTACGGCTTCTTGACGTCGACCGCCTGCGCCGAGACACTCGTCGCCGCCAGTGAGAACAGTGCGGCGAGCACGCCGCGTCGGACCTGATGAACACCACGCATCACACGCTCCTCGGACGGACTGACTTGGGCGCCTCGATGGCGCCGATTCCCGCATGGGCTACGGCCCAGCCTCTCGTACTTCGCGTCCACCTGGATCACACGGCGAACGTGCTCAGGTACGTGCGAGCGGTCGTGACCGTTTCGTCGCCGGGGTCGAGTGCGGGCCCCGCATGATAGGCCGGAACTGTCCATGTTCGAGCCAACGCGCGTGGCCTGCGCAGAGGACGATCCGCCCCGGCCGGCGTGAACACATGGGCAAAACCGTCAGCGCTGGTGGCCATTCGGGACGGGTGGCTCTCGCACGCGGGCGGCATCCCCATTGCACCTGCACCGGACAGGTCAATCGCGACCGCTCGGAAAGAGGTTCACGTGACTCGGATGAAGTTCGCTACCGCCGCCATGCTGCTCGCCGCCAACATCTCGGTGCTGCCCGCCCCCGCGCTGGCCGCCGACCAGGGCCGCCGCGATCGGTACGAAGACCGGTGGGACCGCGCCGAGGATCGTCGTGACCGCCGTGAAGATCGCCGCGACCGCCGCGAAGACCGGTGGGATCGTCGCGAAGACCGGTGGGACGCCCGCCACGGCGGCTGGGATCCCGCCCGCCATTACCGGCGTGACGGACGCGGGTACCGATTGGGTCGCAACGATCGCGTCTACCGCGGCTCCGACAACCGGTACTACTGCAAACGCGACGATGGGACGACCGGCCTCGTGATTGGCGCGGTGGCGGGTGGCGTGCTCGGTCACGTCATCGCCCCCGGCGGATCGAAGACGCTCGGCACCATCATCGGCGCCGGCGGTGGCGCACTGCTCGGCCGCGCCATCGACGACGGGGACATCGTCTGCCGTTGAGCTCGGGTACCCGGCGGACGTCTTCACTGGCGTCCGTCAGGGTTTCGCGTCCGCGACCCGGCACCGCGCAGCGCCTGAACGTCGCGGCCCTCCGCCCGGCCACACATCCAGTCCACCCTTCGCCACGTAGGACTCTCGACAGCATGCCCAGGCGACGCGACGGCCGAGTGATTCGGTCGCGTGGCGATGCCGTATGTCGGCATGCAGCGAAAGAGAGCGACCTGCGATGACCAAGAGCGAGCACCTGCAGAACCTGGTGGAGAGCGGTACGAGCCGGCGACAGTTCGCCCGCAACATGATGCTGGGCGGCGCGGCCGCCGGTGCGGCGACGTTTCTGGGCCCCATCGCCGAACTGAAGGCGCAGAGCCTGTCGGACGTCGACATCCTGAACTTCGCGCTGAACCTCGAGTACCTCGAGGCGGAGTTCTACACCGTGGCCACGACCGGCCAGCGGATCTCGGAGCAGGGCGTGGGCATCACCGGCACCGGCCGCAGTGGCGACACGGTTGGCGGCAGCCGGGTCTCGCTGAACGACCGGATCATGACGGTCGCCATGCAGATCGCGCTCGACGAGCGCAACCACGTCAACTTCCTGCGCCAGGCCCTCGGCAACAACGCCGTCGCCAAGCCGGCGATCAACCTCGCGGCGCTGAACGTCGGTTTCAACAACGCCAACGAATTCCTCACTGTCGCACGTGCCTTCGAAGATCTCGGCGTGAGTGCCTACGGTGGCGCCGCCGCCTTCATCACCAACCGCAGCATCCTCACCAACGCGGCGCAGATTGCCTTGACCGAAGCGCAGCACGCCGGTGTGCTCCGCCTGCTCGTGAGCGATGCCGGCATCGCGGTCCCGGGGGTCGATGCGCTCGACGTCCTGCCGCTGATGTCGCCCAACGGACGCCTGTTCCAGGTGGACGGCGCCGGTCGGTCCACCATTCGCACGCCGGGGCAGGTCCTCGCCGTCGCCTACGGGTCTGCGAACGCTGGCACGCGTGCGGGCGGATTCTTCCCCAACGGCGTCAACGGTCCGATCGCCAGCGTGTAGGTCAGACGGGCGGAGTCGTGCCGGACTCCGCCCTTGTCTTCGATCAGGTCACGCGCCTGCACTATTCGGATACGCCCACTGCAACCTACGTCCCTCCGCCGGTCGGAGCTTTCAGGAGGTACCGCTAAGATTCTCTCCCTCCGGGCGGCCTTGATTTTGCACAGCCGAGGCGCGCGACGAGGACGTGCTCGTCGCTAGTGAGGGGGAGGGAGCGAGATGGCAGAGGGGAGTCGCGCATCCTCGATGGCCGCGACCGGCATCAGCGGCCTGGATGACGTGTTGATGGGCGGTTTCGCCCGTCAGCGCCTGTTCCTCGTCGAGGGCATGCCGGGGTCCGGCAAGACCACGCTGGCCGTGCAGTTCCTGTTGACCGGAGCCGCCGCCGGCGAGCCGGTGCTGTACGTCACGCTCTCCGAGACCCTGGAGGAGCTGACCGTGGTGGCAGCGTCGCACGGGTGGTCGCTGGACGGCGTCACGGTGCGCGAGCTGAGTCCACCCGAGACCGAACTCGAGCCCGAGGAACAGAACACGATGTTCCACACCTCGGAGCTCGAACTGGCGTCGACCGTGAAGCGCGTCCTCGACGACGTCGACCGGCTGAAGCCGACCCGCGTCGTCTTCGACTCGTTGTCGGAACTGCGACTGCTGGCCGGTAACCCCCTGCGCTATCGCCGCCAGATCCTCGCCCTCAAGCAGTTCTTCGCCAATCGTCGGTGCACGGTGCTGCTGCTCGACGACATGACGGCCACCGACCACGACCTGCAGATGCAGAGCATCGCGCACGGTGTCGTCCGGCTCGAGCAGGTGCAACCGGACTACGGCAGCCAGCGGCGCCGCCTGCGGATCATCAAGTACCGTGGCGTGAAGTTCCGTGGCGGCTATCACGACTACGCGATCGAGCGCGGCGGACTGCGTGTCTACCCACGGCTGGTCGCGGCGGAGCACCGGCAGGACGCGGCGCGCGGCCGGCTCGCCAGCGGCGTGCCGGCGCTCGACACGCTGCTCGGGGGCGGACTGGAGGAAGGCACCAGCACCCTGATCCTCGGCGCCGCCGGCACCGGCAAGTCGACAATGGCGGCGCAGTTTGCCGCGGCGGCGGCCGGTCGCGGGCAGAAGAGCGCATTTTTCCTCTTCGACGAGAGCCCGCAGACGCTCACCTTGCGCTGCGACTCCATGGGCATTCCGTTCAATGACGCGATCACGGCCGGGTCGATCTCGGTGCAGCAGGTCGACCCGGGCGAGCTCACGCCGGGCGAATTGACCCATGCCATCCGGACGGCGGTGGAGGATGGCGTCTCGATCATCGTGATCGACAGCCTCAACGGCTATCTCAATGCGATGCCCGAAGAGCGCTTCCTGACGATTCAGCTGCACGAAGTGCTGACGTACCTCGGGCAACAGAACATCGCCACGATGCTGATCGCCGGTCACCAAGGGCTGGTCGGGTCCAACATGCAGACGCCGATCGACGCCAGCTACCTGGCCGATGCGGTGCTGCTGCTGCGCTACTTCGAGGCCCAGGGCGAAGTGCGGCAGGCGTTGTCGGTGATGAAGAAGCGCGGGGGTCAGCACGAACGGACGATCCGGGAGTTCCGGCTGCAGTCCGACGGCATTCACGTCGGTGATGCCCTGCGCGACTTCCGGGGCGTCTTGACCGGCGTCCCGGTCTACGAGGGGCCGGACCTGAAACCGTCATGAACGAGTGGGCAGCGCCCCCGGCCGACGCGCGCGTCCTGCTGCTGACGGCGACCCGCCGCGACGCGGCGACCACCACCGAGTTGCTGCGTGGCGCGCAGATCCCGACGGTGACGTGCGAGCGGATGGACGACGTGGTCGCCGAGCTCGGACGTGGTGCGTCGGCCCTGGTCGTCGCCGAGGAAATGCTGACGCCGTCGTGGCAGGAGCGCCTCGCCGCGGTGCTGGCCACGCAACCGCCGTGGTCGGACCTGCCGGTCCTGGTGTTGACGCACGCCGGCGCCAATTCGCCCGTCGCCAGGACGGCTGTCGCCACGCTCGGCAACGTGACGCTGCTCGAACGGCCCCTGCGCGTCGCGACCTTGTTGAGCGCCGTCGCCTCGGCCACCCGGGCCCGGCAGCGTCAATACCAGATTCGCGGGCATCTCGAGGAGCGGCAGCGCGCCGAGGCCGCCTTGCGCGAAGCCGACCGGCGCAAGGACGAATTCATCGCCACGCTGGGCCACGAGCTACGCAATCCACTGTCGCCGATGACGTCGGGACTGCGGCTGTTGCAGATGCCGCAGGTCCAGGGCGAGCGCGCCGCCCGCATCGTCGAGATGATGGAGCGGCAACTGTCGCACATGGTGCGCCTGGTGGACGACCTGCTGGAGGTGTCGCGAATCACGCGTGGACTGGTCGACGTGCGCCGCGATGCGCTCGACCTCGTGCCGATCCTGCGGGACGCGGTCGAAAGTTGCCGCGAGTCGATCGACCGGGCGTCCCATGCGTTGGTCGTCGCCCTCCCGGAGACTCCCTTGCCGGTGCTGGGCGATGCCGTCCGACTGACCCAGGTCTTCACCAATCTGCTCGCCAACGCCGTGAAATACACCAACGCCGGCGGCCACATCTGGCTCGGCGCGCGGGCCAGCGACGGGCGCATCCGCGTCTCGGTGAAGGACGACGGCATCGGCCTCGCGCCGGCGCACGAGGATGCGATTTTCGACATGTTCGTGCAGGTCGACCGCTCGGCCCGGCGGTCGCAGGGCGGGCTCGGAATCGGACTGACGCTGGTCCGCAGCCTGGTGGCGCTGCACGGCGGCCGCGTGGAAGCGCACAGCGATGGCCTCGGCACCGGCAGCGAGTTCATCGTCGACCTGCCTCTCGCGAGCGCGGCACGGGTGAAGCCGGCCGAGCCGCACGGTGCTCGGCGTCTGGTCGGCAAGCGCATCCTGGTCGTCGACGACAACCGCGACGCGGCCGACACCCTCTCCGGCCTGCTCGAAGTGCTCGGCGCCACCGTCGCGGTCGCGTACGACGGCCGCACGGCGCTCGACGAAGCCGCCGCCTTCACCCCCGACACCGTCCTCCTCGACCTCGGCATGCCCGGCATGGACGGCTATGAGGTGGCGCGAGCGCTGCGCACGCGCGAGCCGCTGCGCCACACCCACCTTGTCGCCCTGACGGGCTGGGGCCAGGAACGCGACCATCGCCGCACGCAGGAAGCCGGCTTCGACGATCACATGGTCAAGCCGCCCGACATCGACCGGCTGACCGCCATGGTCAGCGCCCGCTGACTCGATAGGGCTACACTCGTCCGCACCGGACCACAGGCACGGCTCTGTCGCACCACACCTTGGGTATGCCCGGGGAGGTCGAATGGTGTCTCAAGTGTTAAGGATGCAAAAACTGGGCGCAGAGCGTCCCGGGATGCGGGCGAAGCGTCCTAACATGGACGCTGACCATCGCCCGCGGGACACGTCATCCGTCCGGCCGTCGTAAGTCCAGTCAGCAACTCATCCCGAGGTCGATTCCCGAGCCATCATGAGCATCTCGTCCGACATCCATTCCGACCAAGCACGCCCAGAGCCCACCACGGGACGCCGTCCTCGCATCCTGCAGTGGATCATCGGGGCCCTGCTCGTGGCCGGAGGAGCCGGCCTGGTCTGGTACTACGACTTCGGCACCCCGGCGCCCCAGACCAAGGGCGGCTTCGGCAAGGGCGGTGGGTTCGGCGGCGGCCGTCGACCCGGCGAGAAGCCGCCGGTCCGCGTCGTGAACGCGGAGCAGCGCAGCATCGGCGTCGCCCTGCGCGGCCTTGGGACGGTCACCCCGATCAACACGGTGACGGTGCGCAGCCGGCTGGACGGCGAGCTGGTACGCGTCCACTTCACCGAGGGACAGCGCGTCCGCGAAGGCCAACTGCTGGCCGAGATCGACCCGCGCCCCTATGAAGTGGCGCTCCAGCAGGCGCTCGGCACCAAGGCGGAGAACGATGCGCGCCTGGCCAACGCCCGGGCCGACCTGGCGACCTATCAGTCGCTGTCGGAGCGCGAACTCATCCCCCGCCAGCAGATGACGGCGCAGGAAGCGCTCGTCAAGCAGGTGATCGGTGCCGTGCAGTCCAACGACGCTCAGGTGGCCAACGCCAAGCTGCAGCTCTCCTATACGCGCATCACGGCGCCGATCTCCGGTCGTCTCGGCCTGCGGCAGGTCGACGTCGGCAACCTCGTTCGTTCCGGCGACGCCAACGGCATCGTCGTGATCACGCAGATGCAGCCGATCTCGGTGCTCTTCACCGTGCCCGAGACCGAACTGCCGGCGGTGCTCGCGGCGATGCGTCGCGACCGTACGTTGCCCGTCCAGGCCTGGGATCGCGCCGAATCGCAGCAGCTGGCGACCGGCACGCTGCAGACCGTCGACAACCAGATCGATACGACGACCGGCACCATCCGCCTGCGCGCCGTCTTCAACAACAGCGACGACAAGCTGTTCCCGAACCAGTTCGTGAACATGGTGCTCAACCTGTCGACGCTGCGTGACGCGATCGTCGTGCCGTCGGCGACGATTCAGCGCGCCTCGTTCGGCACCTTCGTCTACGTGATCGACGGCGACGGCAAGGCGCAGGTCCGCCGGGTGACGCTCGGACCGGCCGAGAACGACCGCGTGGCGATCTCCGAAGGCCTCAAGCCCGGCGAGCGCGTGGTGCTCGAAGGCGTCGACGCGTTGAAGGAAGGCGTGGAGGTCGACGTCATCGACGGCACGACCGGCGCCCCGGCCGGCGCGGCACCGGCCCGTCGTCAGCGACCGCAGCAGCAGGGTGAGGCTCCCGGCAAGGCGACGGGTGCCGCCAAGGAGACCACGCGATGAACATCTCGCGGCCGTTCATCCTGCGCCCGGTCGCGACGGCGCTCCTGATGGGCGCGCTGCTGTTGTCGGGGATGCTGGCGTACCGCCTGCTGCCCGTCTCGGCGTTGCCGCAGGTCGACTACCCGACGATTCGCGTCCTCACCTTCTATCCGGGCGCCAGCCCGGACGTGATGACGAGCGCCGTGACCGCCCCCCTCGAACGGCAGTTCGGGCAGATCCCCGGCCTCGATCAGATGTCGTCGACGAGTTCCGGTGGCGCCTCGGTCCTGACGCTGCGGTTCTCGCTCGACAAGGCCATCGAAGTGGCCGAACAGGAAGTGCAGGCGGCCATCAACGCGGCCGGCAACCTCCTGCCCAACGACCTGCCGCAGCCGCCGGTCTACAACAAGGTCAACCCGGCCGACACGCCAGTGCTGACCCTCTCGGTGACGTCGCCGACGATGCCGTTGCCGTCGGTCTACGACCTGGTCGACACGCGCATCGCGCAGAAGCTGTCGCAGCTGCCGGGCGTGGGCCTGGTCAGCATCGCCGGCGGCCAGCGTCCCGCCGTGCGCATCCAGGCCAACCCGCAGGCGCTCGCGGCGCACAACCTGAACCTCCAGAGCCTCCGCGCGGTGATCGCGGCCGCCAACGTCAATCAGCCGAAGGGGAACTTCGACGGGCCCGAGCGGTCGTTCATGCTCGACGCCAACGACCAGTTGCGGTCGGTGCAGGCGTATCGCGATCTGATCGTCACCTATAGCGGCGGTGCGCCGCTGCGACTCTCGGACGTGGCGCAGGTCGTCGACGGCGCCGAGAACACGCGGCTGTCGGCCTGGGCCGACGACGCGCCGGCCGTCCTCGTCAACATCCAGCGGCAGCCGGGCGCCAACGTCATCGACGTCGTCGACCGCATTCGCGCCGTGCTGCCGCAGCTCACGGCCAGCCTGCCCGAGACCGTCTCGGTGGCGATCCTCAGCGACCGTACCGACACGATCCGCTCGTCGGTGCGCGACGTGCAGCACGAACTGATTTTCGCCGTCGCTCTCGTGGTGATGGTGACCTTCGTCTTCCTGCGCAACATCCCCGCGACAATTATCCCGAGCGTCGTCGTGCCGCTGTCGTTGATCGGCACCTTCGGCGTGATGTACCTCGCCGGCTTCTCGGTCAACAACCTGACATTGATGGCCCTGACCATCGCCACCGGGTTCGTCGTCGACGACGCGATCGTGATGGTGGAGAACATCGCGCGCTACCTCGAGGAAGGGGCGACGCCGATGCACGCCGCGCTCGAGGGCGCCAGGCAGATCGGCTTCACGCTCGTGTCGCTGACCGTGTCGCTGATCGCGGTGCTCATCCCGCTGCTGTTCATGGCCGACGTCGTCGGCCGGCTGTTCCGCGAGTTCGCGATCACGCTGGCAGTCTCGATCCTGATTTCGCTGGTGGTGTCGCTGACGCTGACACCGATGATGTGCGCCCGGCTGTTGCGCGCCGAGCACGAAGGCAAGCACGGCCGCCTGTATCACGCCACGGGGCGCTTCTTCGACGCCATCATCGAGTGGTACGGCCATGCCCTGAAGTGGGCGCTCAAGTACGAGCCGATCACGCTGTTGATCGCGGTGGCGACGATGGGCCTGACGGCGTGGCTGTACGTGGTCGTCCCGAAGGGCTTCTTCCCCGTGCAAGACACGGGCGCCATTCAGGTGATCACGGAGGCGCCGCAGGCGGTGTCGTTCGGCGCGATGGGTGACCGGCAGCGGGCGGCCGCCCGCGAGATTCTCCAGGAGCCGGACATCCACGGCCTGTCGTCGTTCATCGGCGTCGATGGCTCGAACGCGACGCTCAACAGCGGCCGCATGCTGATCACGCTGACGCCGCGCGAGGAGCGGAGCCGCTCGGCCACCGAGATCATCGCGTCGCTGCGCGAGCGGGTGGCGAAGGTGCCGGGCATCACGTTGTACTTCCAGCCGGTGCAGGACCTGACCATCGAAGATCGCGTCAGCCGCACGCAGTTCCAGTTCACACTCGAGGATCCCGATCCGGACCGGCTGGCGCTGTGGGTGCCCCGACTGGTCACGCGGATGCAGCAGTCACCCGCCCTCGCCGATGTCGCCAGCGACCTGCAGGACCGTGGGCTGCAGGCCTTCGTCGACATCGATCGCGATGCGGCGAGCCGTCTCGGCGTGCGTGTCGCGGCCATCGACGATGCGCTGTACGACGCGTTCGGGCAGCGGCTGATCTCGACGATCTACACACAGGCCAACCAGTACCGCGTGGTGCTCGAGGTCGACCCGCGCTTCCAGATCGGGCCCGAGGCGCTCGGCCAGGTGTTCGTCGGCACCGCCGACGGCCGTCAGGTGCCCCTGTCGAGCCTGGCCTCGATCAAGGAGCGCAACACGCGCCTCGTGATCAACCACGCCGCGCAGTTCCCCGCCGTCACCATGTCGTTCAACCTGGCGCAGGGGGCGTCGCTCGGCGACGCGGTCGAGGCAATCGAGAAGGCGCAGGAAGACATCGGCATGCCGGCCAGCATCCAGACGACGTTCCAGGGCGCCGCCGCCGCGTTCCGCTCGTCGCTGGACAGCACGCTGCTGCTCGTGCTGGCCGCGATCGTCACGATGTACGTGGTGCTCGGCGTGCTGTACGAGAGCTACATCCACCCGATCACGATTCTCTCGACGCTGCCGTCGGCCGGTGTCGGCGCGCTGCTGGCGCTGCTGGTGACCGGTCGCGATCTCAGCCTGATCGCGGTCATCGGCATCATCCTGCTGATCGGCATCGTGAAGAAGAACGCGATCATGATGATCGACTTCGCACTCGACGCCGAGCGCACCGAGGGCATGAGCCCGCGTGATGCGATCTACCAGGCGGCGCTGCTCCGCTTCCGTCCGATTCTCATGACGACGTTGGCGGCGCTCTTCGGTGCCCTGCCGCTGATGTTGTCGTCGGGCTCGGGCGCCGAGATGCGGCAGCCGCTCGGTCTCGTGATGGTGGGCGGCCTGCTCGTCAGCCAGGTGCTGACGCTGTTCACGACGCCAGCCATCTACCTGTTCTTCGATCGCCTGGGTCGCGCGTGGCGTGATGCCCGTCGGCCGGCGGTCGTGGAGGAACCGGCATGAGCCTGTCGTCGCCGTTCATCGAGCGTCCGGTCGCCACCACGCTCCTCAGCCTGTCCATCGTGATGGTGGGCATCCTGGGATACCTGCTGCTGCCGGTGTCGCCGCTGCCGCAGGTGGACTTCCCGGCGATCTCGGTGTCGGCGTCGCTGCCGGGCGCCAGCCCGGAGACGATGGCCTCGAGCGTGGCGACGCCGCTCGAGCGGGCGCTGGGCACGATTGCCGGCGTCAACTCGATCGACTCGCAGAGCTCGCAGGGGTCGACGCGCATCTTCATCCAGTTCGACCTGGGGAAGAACATCGACACGGCGGCGCGTGAGGTGCAGGCGGCAATCAATGCATCGCGGTCGATGCTGCCCAGTGCGCTGCCGGGCCTGCCGCAGTACCGCAAGATCAACCCGTCGCAGGCGCCGATCATGCTGCTGGCGCTGACCTCGCAGACGTCGACGACGAGCGAGCTGTACGACCTGGCCTCCACCGTGCTCGCGCAGAAGGTGGCGCAGGTGACTGGTGTGGGCGACGTCACGGTCGGCGGCGGATCGCTGCCGGCGGTGCGCGTCGAGTTGCAGCCGCAGGCGCTGAGTCAATACGGCATCTCGCTCGACGAGGTCCGTCAGGCGATCGCCGGCGCCAACCTGCTGCGCCCGAAGGGCGTCATCGAGGACGACGAGCGGCACTGGCAGATCCAGGCCAGCGACCAGCTGACCAAGGCCGCCGACTATCAGCCGCTTGTCATCACCTACCGCAATGGCGCCGCCGTGCGGCTGCAAGACGTGGCCAACGTCTACGACGGCATCGAGGACCGCTACAACGCCGGCTACTTCAACGACCAGGCGGCCGTCCTGCTGGTGGTGAGCCGGCAGCCGCAGGCCAACATCATCGACACGGTGGACGGCATCACCGATCAGTTGCCGGCCCTGCGCGCCTTCCTGCCGGCTGGCGTCTCGCTCGACGTCGCCAGCGATCGATCGCCCACCATCCGCGCGACGCTGCACGAAGCGCAGCAGACACTGCTCATCGCCGTCGGCTTGGTCATCTTCGTCGTGCTGCTGTTCCTCGCCAATGTGCGCGCGGCGCTGATTCCGGTGACGGCCGTGCCGGTCGCCCTGGTCGGCAGCGGGGCCGTGATGTACCTGATGGGGTTCTCGATCAACAACCTGTCGTTGATGGCGTTGATCGTCGCGACCGGACTGGTCGTCGACGACGCCATCGTCGTGCTCGAGAACATCTCGCGGCACGTCGAGCACGGCATGCCGCCGCTGGAAGCGTCGCTGAAGGGCGCCCAGGAAGTCGGCTTCACCCTGCTGTCGATGAACCTGTCGCTGGTGGCCGTCTTCGTGTCGATCCTCTTCATGGGCGGGATCGTCGAGCGGCTCTTCCGCGAGTTCTCGATCACCCTGGTGGCGGCGATCCTGATCTCGCTCGTCGTCTCGCTCACGCTGACGCCGATGTTGTGCGCGCGCTGGCTGACGGCCCGCAAGCTGAAGCCGGGGCGTCTGCAGGCGACCAGCGATGCCGTCTTCGGCTGGCTGCGGCGCGGGTACGCGCGCTCGCTGGACTCGGCGCTGCGGCACGCGCCGATCATCCTGATGCTGTTCTTCGGCGTCGCGGCGCTCAACGTGCACCTGTACATGCAGGCGCCCAAGAGCTTCCTGCCCGATCAGGACACCGGGCAGCTGGGCGGCTTCATCCGCGGCGACGACGGGATGTCGTTCCAGATCATGCAGCCGAAGATCGAGGCGTTCCGTCGCGCCGTGCTGAAGGATCCGGCCGTCGAGAGCGTGGCTGGCTTCATCGGCGGCGGCCGCGGCATCAACAACGCGCAGATCTTCGTCCGCCTCAAGCCGCTGGATCAGCGCAAGGTCTCGGCGCAGATGGTGGCCGACCGCATCCGTCGCAATCTGCCGTCGGTGCCGGGCGCCCGCATGTTCCTGAACGTCGATCAGGACATCCGCTTCGGTGGCGGCTTCGGCCGCGGCTCCTACCAGTACACGCTGCGGGCCGACGACCTCCAGGCGCTCCGTACGTGGGGGGAACGCGTGCGTACGGCGCTCGCGGCCCTGCCTGAAGTGACGGGTATCGAGGACGAACTGATCTCGAGCCAGCAGATCACGCTGAACGTCGACCGTGAGGCGGCGCGTCAGCTGGGCATCGAGATGAACACCGTGACCCAGGCGCTGAACAACGCCTTCGGGCAGCGGCAGGTCTCGACCATCTACAACGCGATGAACCAGTACCGCGTCGTGATGGAAGTGGCGCCGCGGTATGCGCAGGGGCCGGAAGCCCTCGATCAGCTGTACGTGATCACGGAGAACGGCCGCGTGCCGCTGTCGGCCTTCAGCCAGTACACGCGCAGTACCGCCAACGATCGCGTCAGCCGCAACGACCAGTTCGCGGCAACCAGCATCGGGTTCGAGCTCGCGCCCGGCGTGAGCCTGAGCCAGGCCGAGACGGCCATCAACCGCGCCGTCGCCCAGCTGACGATGCCCAACGCGATCCAGGGGCGGCTGCAGGGCAACCAGCCACTGGCCATTCTCGGCACGCTGCTGATCGTGTACATCGTGCTCGGCGTGCTCTACGAGAGCTACCTGCACCCGGTGACGATTCTATCGACGCTGCCGTCGGCCGGCGTCGGTGCCCTGCTGGCGCTGCTGCTGCTCAAGACGGAGTTCAGCCTCGTGGCGCTGCTCGGCGTGTTCCTGCTGATTGGCGTGGTGATGAAGAACGCCATCCTGATGATCGACGTCGCGCTGCAGATCGAACGTGAGCGCGAGGTGACGCCGCTCGAAGCGATCCGGGAGGCCTGCCTCCTCCGCCTGCGGCCGATCCTGATGACGACGATGGCCGCCCTGCTCGGCGCGTTGCCGCTGATGCTCGGCACTGGCGAAGGCGCGGAACTGCGCCAGCCGCTCGGCATCGCCATCGTCGGCGGGCTGGTGGTCAGCCAGTTGCTCACGCTGTACACGACGCCGGTCGTCTACATGTATCTCGAGCAGCTGCGTCTGAAGATTCAGCGCATGCGTCGTCGCCGCGTCGTCCACGACCCGCGCCCGAGTGACGCCGCGCCGCCCACCCACGGCGAAGTCGGCGGCGTGTTGAACCGGATGAAGTCGTAGCCGTGAAATCGCCGCCGGCCTGATCGGCCGGCGCCGCGTGGGCACGTCGGGGACGTGCCCCTCCCAGCGGGATACAGGACAGCGAGTGTAGGTATGTTGATTCGTAGCCGGCCGACTTGTCGGCCGGTTGCTCGGAGCTCGACGACCGCACCGTGGAACGGCCCGACAAGTCGGGCCGCTACGAAATGACCGCATGCAATTCGCGAAATTTCTCCGCGACGGTATCCGCAGCGGCCGTATCCGCTGCACCGTGCGCGTCTGGACGCGCCTGCACGTCAAGGTCGGCGGTCGTTACCCGACGACCGACGGCGGCCACGTCATCGTCGATGCAATCGAGACGATCACGCGTGACGACGTCACCGACGACCTCGCCCGCGAATCCGGTTTTCCCGACGCCGCCGCGTTGATGACGAAGGCGACCCACGGCCCGGGCGATCAGATTTATCTGATCCGCTTCCACTACCTCGCGCCTGGTGCGTGGGATACACGGCCAAAGTCGGAAGTCTGAAGGTCGAAGTCAGAAGGACATGGGGGGGCGCCATCAGCCTCACAACCGACTGAAGAGGCCGCCGGCCTGATCGGCCTGCGTCGTCCAATGGGCACGTCGCCCTTCGACGATGCTCAGGGCGTCCCGAGTGCAATCTAGGGACGGGGACGTGCCCCAGTCGGCCCGTAGCCGGCCGACTTGTCGGCCGGTTGCTCGGAGCTCGACGACCGCGCAGCGGAACGGCCCGACAAGTCGGGCCGCTACGAACCCACCAGCGTCTTGATTCGAGGGCACGGGCGCATCTCTGAGGGGCCCAGCGAAAACGGCGCGCGGCGAACAGCCGCGCGACCGCCCCGACTCTGGACGCCCCGACTGCCGACTGCCAACTGCCGACTCCCGACTGCCGAACTACGGACTCATCGACAAGAACAGATACGCCGCGAGCAGCGCGAGATGCACGCCCGCCTGCAGCAACGTCGCGCGACCCGAGACGACCGTGAGCGTCGTCACCAGCATCGTGATCGCCAGCAACACCATGTGCGTCGGGCCGAGGCCCAGGTGCAGCGGCACCGGCAGCCAGATCGACGCAATGGCGATCACCGGAATCGTCAGGCCGATGCTGGCCATCGCCGAACCGAAGGCCAGGTTGAACGCAATCTGCAAGCGCTGTCGGCGCGCCGCGCGCACGGCGGCCAGCGTTTCCGGCAGCAGGATGAGGAGCGCGATGATGACGCCGACGAACGACAGTGGCAGGCCGAACGAGATCACCGCCCGCTCGACCGCCGGCGACACCAGTTTCGCCTTGCCGACCACGACGACCAGTGCCACGAGCAGCAGGCCCATGCTGACCATCGCGACGCGTCCCGACGGCGGATCGGCGTGCGCATCGTCCTCGACCACTGCGCCCTCGGCGGTGACCGGCAGGAAGTAGTCGCGATGCCGTCCGGTCTGGACGGCCACGAACAGTCCGTACAGCGCCAGGGACATCACGGCCGCGAAGGCCAGCTGCGGCGGCGAGAACTGCGGACCGGGAGCAGCGGTGGTGAAGGCCGGGACGACGAGGCAGAGCGTTGCGAGCGTCGCCACCGTCGACAGCGCGGCACCGGATCCTTCCGCATTGAAGCCGGCAACCAGCCGGCGCGCGGTGCCCGCCAGCACCGACAGGCCGACGATGCCGTTGCAGGTAATCATCACCGCCGCGAACACGGTGTCGCGCGCAAGCGTCTCGGTCTCGCCGCCCCCCGCCAGCATGAGCGTGACGATGAGCGCCACTTCGATCACGGTGACCGCTACCGCGAGCACCAGCGACCCGTACGGCTCGCCCACCTTGTGCGCGACGACCTCCGCATGGTGGACGGCCGCGAGCACCGACGCGCCGAGCAGGGCGGTGACCACTCCCACGAGGACCGGACCGAGGTCGCGACCCCAGGCCAGCGCCAGCACGACGAGCGAGACGACCGGTACGAGGGTCGTCCATGAGAACCAGGCGGGTCGTTGCGCAGACGCCATCAGTCCAGCTTTTCACGTCTGCCGCCCCCCGCCAACCTGCCGAACCCGGATGGACAGCGGCTCGGATACGTGCGGATGCCCCCGCCCAGGTCGGCGGTGGGCTCGCCGGCGGCAACCGACGTGCGGACCGGGCCGGAGTGCGTCGGCATGTCGCGCGCGACTCCGCTGGCCCCGTGGGCCAATCGAAGTACTCTGTCGGGCATGACCCGTACCGGCGTGGCCGCGGCCGCCGCCATCTGGCTGGCTTCTGCCTGGCTGCGTGCGCAAGCACCCGGCCCGACGGCAGGCGCTCCCCCACAACCCTCGTCAGCCGCGCCAGCGCCGACGACGGCCGCAGCCGACCGCGTCGACTTCGCGTCGCAGGTCCAGCCCATCCTGGTCGAGTTCTGCGAAGACTGCCACAGCACCGAGACGCGCAAGGGCGGGCTGTCGGTGGCCACGTATGCCGACTTGCTCGAAGGCGGCCGCAGCGGCGCCGCCGTGCGCCCGGGCGCCAGTGCGACGAGCCTGCTGATGGACCGGCTCACCGGTGCCATCGAACCGCAGATGCCCAAGGACGAGGACGCGCTGACCGCCGCCCAGATGAGCGTCATCCGCACCTGGATCGACGAAGGGGCTCGCGCCACGCGTGAAGGGCCGCCAGCGCCCCAGCCGTGGGAAGCGCCGCTCACGCTGACGCGCCCTGTGGTGCCACCGGCGACGTGGCCGGCGTGGGAGCGTCCCGCGGACCGGCTGGTCGCCAGCTATCTGCGGACGACCGCGAAGGTCGACAGCCCACCGGAACTCGTCTCCGACGCGCAGTTCGCGCGTCGCGCCCACCTCGATCTGTGGGGCCTGTTACCAGAACCAGTGGCGTTGCAGGCGTTCCTCGCCGACCGCACCGCCGACAAGCGCGAGCGGCTGGTCAAGACGCTGCTCGCCGATCGTGAACGCTACGCCGAGCACTGGATGACGTTCTGGAACGACCTGCTGCGCAACGAGGATGGCGTGAGCTACTTCGCCGAGCAGAACGGTCGCCAGAGCATCACGCCGTGGATGCTCGAGGCGCTGCGCCGCAATCGGCCGTACGACCAGATGGTCACCGCATTGCTCGCGCCGGCGAAACGCGACGACCCGAAGGGCTTCCTCATTGGCGTCAACTGGCGCGGCGAGACGAGCGCGGCCGTCACACCGTGGATGCAGGCGTCGCAGAACACGGCGCAGGTGTTCCTCGGCGTGAACATGAAGTGCAACGCCTGTCACGACAGCTTCGTGAGTCGCTGGAAGCTGAAGGACGCGTACGGCCTGGCAGCGTTCTTCTCGCCGGATTCGAAACTGCGTCTCTATCGATGCGACGTCGCTCGCGACGAATTCACCGGGCCGCAGTTCCTCTTCCCCGGCATGCGCCACATGCCGCGCAGCGACAAGCTCGACGATCGCCGCGAGGCCGCCGCGCGGCTCTTCACCGACCGAGCGAATGGCCGGATGCCGCGCACCATCGTCAACCGTCTCTGGGAACGGCTGCTGGGCCGCGGCATCGTCGCGAGTTCCGACGAGATGGACACGCCGCCGTGGAGCCCGGAACTGCTCGACTGGCTGGCCGACGACTTCGTCGAGCACGACTACGACCTGAAGCACCTGCTTGCCACCATCGTCACGTCGCGCGCCTACCAGTTGCCGTCGGTGCCCCGCAAGGCGGAACCGTCAGCCAAGGGTTACGTCTTCACGGGACCGGAGGTGCGCCGGCTCACCGCCGAGCAGTTCGCCGATGCCATCGGGGCCATCACCGGCGAGTGGAGCACGGGGCCCCTACCGCCCCGCCCTGCCCCGTCGCGGCCAGCACCAGCGCCGGCGGCGAATGCGCTGCGCACGGATTCCGACGCGGTTGCCGGCGGCGTGCCAGGGCGCGAGTGGAAGGCGGCGTCGAACAACCTGACGCGGGCCCTGGGTCGCCCCATGCGCGACCAGGTGACCTCGGTACGGCCCGACGATGCGACGACGCCGCAGGCGCTGGAGTTGGTGAACGGCGAGTGGCTGAGTGACTGGCTGCTGCGTGCCGGGCGCCGGCTCACAGGGCAGCTGCCCGCTGAGGCTTACAGCCGGTTCACCGCTGGGGTCTCCGGCCGGGTGCCGCGAGCCCGCGGCTTCGATCTCGACGTCTCGCGCGCCGAATCGCTTTGGCTGGTCGTCGAGGATGCGGGGTCGAACGCACCGGAGCGTGTGCGCGCCGCGTGGCGCGATGCCGTGCTCGTCGACGCGCACGGCACCGAGACGACGCTCGCGTCGTTGACGCCAGCCGAGGCGCAGGGCGTGACGCAGGCTCCGGTCGCTGGTGACGTCACGAGTGCGATTGCCGCGGTCCACGTGCTCGACCCGTCAGTACTTCGTTACGACATCGCCGGACGCGGCTTCGTGCGGTTCCGCGGCGCCGCCGACGTCGCCAATCCACGCAGCGAGATCGGCGCAACGCTCAGCCCGGCGCTGCGCTTCTTCATCTTCGATGCGCCGCCCAACCTCGAACGGACGCGACCGCCGCTAAAGGCCGTGGTGCTCCCGAGCGGGCCGGCCCCGGACGGACCGCGGGCGATGGTCGACCGCATCTTCTGGCAGGCACTCGGGCGGGCGCCGTCGGACGCCGAGCGTCGACTGGCGGAATCGGCCATCGCCGGGGGGAGCCAGGCGAACGGCATGTCGGCCGACGGTGTCGCCGACCTGCTCTGGGCCGTTCTGATGAAGCCTGAGTTCCAGTTGATCTTCTGAGTACGGCGATGACGCACGACGAACAGCACGACGGCACGCTCCCGCCCGACGACAGCCTCC
>DATJTM010000642.1:0-4795 GCA_035503395.1 Luteitalea sp. | reverse complement strand
TGCGGCCCGTGAGCATAGCCCGGGGCGACAAGCACATCGCCATCTACCCGGCCGACGAGTTCCGTATCAGCTACACCATCAGTTTCGACCACCCCCTGCTGCGGCACCAGAGCCGCTCGGTGGTGATCACACCGGACACCTTTGCGGAAGACCTCGCGCCGGCCCGCACCTTCGGGTTCCTCAAGGACCTCGAGATGATGCGCCAGCAGGGCCTGACCCTCGGTGGCTCGCTCGACAACGCTGTCGTCCTCGGCGAAACCGGCGTGCTCAACAACACGCTGCGCTTCGAGGACGAGTTCGTCCGCCACAAGATCCTCGACGCGATCGGCGACCTCGCCCTGATCGGCGCGCCGATCATCGGTCACGTCGTCGCGCACCGCGGTGGTCACGCGCTGCACACGGCGCTCGGCACCCGACTCCTCGAGGAGCGCGATGCCTGGACGTTCGTCGAGGCCCCGCAGGCCGCCACCGACGTCGTTGGCGTCCCGGTCACCGTCACGAGCTAGCCAAGGCAGCAGTCTCATCCCACTGCTGTCTGGGGGCGCCTTCACCGGCGCCCCCTTTTTCGTTTCAGGAGAACGGAGTCTCCTGTCTTCCTGTTAACGTTCCCGTTCACTCTCCGTCCTTCAATCAGCACGTGTCCTCGCCTCCCGCCGACGGCCGCGCGGGCCGCGCTCCGGCGTGGTCGCCGGAAGACGATGTGCCGCTGGTGCTCGCGGCGCAGGCGGGGGAGTCTGCCTCGTTCGATGCGCTGTACCGGCGACACGCGCGGGTAGTGCGTGCCGTGCTGCTCGGACGGGCGAACCGCGAGGACGTCGACGACCTGATCCAGGAGGTCTTCCTCGCCGCCTGGCGTCAGCTGGGCAGCCTGCGTGACCCGGCGGCATTCGCAGGCTGGGTGATGACGATTGCCCGCCATCAGCGTATCGATCACGCTCGTCGTCGGCGCGATCACGCGACCCTCGAGGATGCGGCAGGCCGCCTGCCGGTGACGTCGCCGTCGGCCACGGCGGGCGTCGAGGCGGCCCGAGCGCTCGCGGCGGTACGGGTGTTGCCCGTGGCGTATCGCGAGACGTTGCTGCTCCGGCTCGTCGAGGGCATGTCGGGGCCGGAGATTGCCGCACGGACCGGGCTGACTCCCGAGTCGGTCCGCGTCAACCTGTGCCGGGGGATGAAGATGCTGCGCGAAACGCTCGACGTGTCGCCTGGCCTGGCCGC
This sequence comes from Luteitalea sp., assembly GCA_035503395.1. Lineage (GTDB taxonomy): Bacteria > Acidobacteriota > Vicinamibacteria > Vicinamibacterales > Vicinamibacteraceae > Luteitalea. Next base: position 3,577 of record DATJTM010000642.1, on the reverse strand, counting down.
GGTCGAACGTGCGAGTGACCGGCGCACCGCAAACGGGTCGGCCGGGGACGTGGTTGCCGGTCGCTGGCCCACGCCGAAGGTCGGGCGCTGAAGGACGCGATGAACGACGACTACCTGTGGGACGGGTCCGGCGACAGCGACGCGGACGTCGCGCGACTCGAGCAGTTGCTCGCGCCACTGGCGCTCCGCAACCCACGCGCACTGCCGTCGCTGCCGCTCGAGGACGTGCGGCCTGTCCGGGCTGACTGGCGTGGCTGGGTGGCAGCCGCGGCAGTGGTACTCGTCTCGACGACGGTCGGCTGGTCGATGCAGCGGGGGACGTCGGTCGAGGGCGAGGGCGATCCGTGGCGCGTGGCCAGGGTCGAGGGCACACCGACGCTGTCGGCAGCGCCGTTGGCGCGTCATTCCCGACTGACACGTGGGCGATGGCTCGAGACCGACGAGCAGTCGTCGGCGGTCGTGTTCGTCGGAAAGATCGGCCGGCTCGAAGTGGCGCCGCGTTCGCGCCTCCGGCTCCTGCAGGCGTCGCCGCAGGAGCATCGCGCCGAGCTCGTACGCGGCACCATCGAGGCGCAGATCTGGGCGCCTCCCGGCCAGTTCGCCGTGGACACGCCATCGGCGACGGCCGTCGATCTCGGATGCGCATACACGCTGACGATCGACGATCGCGGCGTCGGGCTGCTGACGGTGCAGGCGGGCTGGGTCGGCTTCGAGCACGACGGTCGAGAGTCGTTCATCCCGGCCGGTGCGACCGGGCACACCTATCCTGGTCGCGGGCCGGGTACGCCCGCCTTCGACGAGGCGCCGGCTGCGCTACGCGACGCCGTGCGTCAGCTCGATGTGGCGGATTCCGTCGCGGCGCAGGCCGGGCCGCTCGACGTCGTCCTGCAGTCCGCACGTCGTGAGGACGGTCTCACCCTCTGGCACCTCGTCGATCGGGTCGACCCCACGCTGGCGCCCCGCGTCGTCGATCGCCTGTCGTCGCTGGTGCCGATGCCCGACGGCGTCACGCGAGAGGGCGTGCTCGCCGGCGACCACGCCATGCGTGATGCGTGGTGGGAAGCGCTGGGGCTTGGCACTGCCGACTGGTGGCGCACGTGGCGGCAGCGGTGGCCGCACGAGCGGCTTCGCTGAAACGACGAACGACGAACCGTCCGAAAAGTCGGACGGCTACGAAACGGAGCGGACGGTTAACGCTCCAACGCAGCATCCCGTCCTTCAAGCATCGGTCACGTTTCACGCATTGGAGGAAACCATGAAGATGTTCCAGGGTTCGACGATGTCTCGCGCACTGATGGCGGCGGCGGTCCTCATCACGACTGCCGTGCCGGCGCTGGCAGGGCCGCCGTTGATCTGCCACCCGTTCGACATCGGTACGGCGAAGTCGCTGCCGTTCGGCGACACCAGTGAAGGCTGGCGCGGCTGGCAGGCGACGCTGCCGACGTACGACCGCGGCAAGTTGGTCGACGACACCCTCGCGTTGCTGACGCCACAGACGCCGGTGATCGTGCGCATGGAGACGCTGCGTCGTGCCTCCGCGTACGCGGTCGAAGACGGGGCGCGGGCCACGGCCCTGCTGCGCGCGCTGCAGGCGCGGGCGCCGAAGGCGGCGCCGGCGAACCGTGCCGAGGCGCTGGTGATGTTCGACGCCGGTTATCTCGTCGAAACGTATCGACAGCTCGGTGACCGCGGCGTGGCCGTGAAAGCCGAGATCTCGGGGATCGACGGCTACGCGATGGTCAAGTCGGCGCTGGCGCAGCAGCCGGAGGATCCGACGATGCAGTTTGCGGCGGCGTTGATGGCGGAAACACCGTCGCGCAAGACCCTGCAGGCGGCGCACCTGCAGAAGGCGCGTGCGGGCGCCCAGGCCGATGCGATGCTCGCGCGCAACCTCACGACGCACTTCATGAATTGAAGCAACACCCGATTGACGTAGGCGTCGAGCTTCAGCTCGACGCTCGCGGTCGGTCAGAGCCGATGGCTTTGCATTCAAGCCGAGATCACTGACCGTCGACCTGAAGGTCGACGGCTACGAACCAAGGGGGGGGGGCCGTTCAGCGGACGTGCAGTTCGCGCAGCGTGACCTCGGAGCCGCACGACTCGAACCAGTCGATGCCTTCGCTCACGAGATCGAACTTCAGGTGGTACTCACCCGGCGGCAGCGGCGGGATCTCCATCCGGACGTCCTGCCAGCCGCCGGCGTCGACCGACGACGCCAGTCCGACCCGCACGAAATCCTGGTCGCGCATCTCGCGGCCGCCATCCAGCAACTGCGCACCGACCCGCACCAGCCGACGCCCGTACGACGCCGTGTGCGGGAACGCGCGACGACTGAGATTGCGCACCCGCAGGTCCAGCGCCAGCGGCTCGCCGCTGCGATGCGTGAGCCGTTCCTCACGCGTCGGCTGCCTGACCTCGATCCGGGCGCGCGGCGTGGCGCCACGAATCGCATTCCCCAGGTTGTTGTCGTCCCAGATCTCGTGGCGGATGCGTCGCCATTCATCGGTGCCCGGCGCGAACCGCCGCGAGAACGCGTGCTCGGGGTGATCGGTGATCTCCCAGCACAGGCGATCGACGCCGAACGACTCGGCCATCTGGCGGGCGCGTGCCATCTCGGCGTCGTTGTCGTTCCACCGGAACAGGATGTAGCGCCAGTTGATGAACGGCACGTCGAGTCCGAGCCGGCGCTTCTCGTCGGTGGCGGCCCGCAGGTTGGCCATCACCTTGTCGAACTGCCCACGCTGGCGATAGGTCGCGTACACGTCCGGCGACGATCCGTCGACCGAGAACGTCACTTCGTCGATGCCCGACCGGATCAGGCGCCGCGCTGACTCCTCGTTCAGGGCGCCGCCGTTGGTCGACGTATATAGGTAGATGTGCGGGTACTCGCGCTTCACCAGCTCGCACATCTCCACGGCCCGCTTGTGGAGGAACGCCTCGCCGTAGTTGAAGAAGTCGATGCGCCGCAGCGTCGGGCCGACCTCGGCCAGCACCCGCTTGAACAGATCGACGTCGAGCATGCCGGCCTGTCGCGTCTTCGTGATGCCGGTCTCCGGCGCGCAGCACGAATCGAGGCAGGAGACGTTGCACGCCGCCGTGCACTCGACGTACATCCGCGTCGGCAGCGGCGAGACATCGAGCGATCGCTGCGGCGCCGCCTGCTCTGCCTCGAGCGGCAGCTTCAGCGGACAGTCACCACAGAAGGTCGACCCGCCAGCGTTGAGATCCTGCCGCAGGCCAGACGCCGTTGGCCCGGTCCAGATGTCATGTACCGAGGCTGTCCGCGCGTCACCGAGCACGCGCTTCGCATACGGATCCGCGCACCCGCAGACCACACGCCCGTCGCACAGCAACACCGCGGTGCTCCAGGGCCACGAGCAGGTGAAGCGGGTAGCGAGGTAGTTCAGTGCCATCGGTAATTGCAGAATTTCAGACGTTCACAATTTCACGGACAGCGCCAGGCGTCGACGCGTGGCGGTGATGGTGACATTGTGAAATTGGGCAATTCTGAAATTTCGGTGAGCCGCCTATTCGTCTCCGGCCGGCAGCTTCTTGACGAGGGCGCCGAGGCGTTCGT
>DATJTM010000641.1:0-11203 GCA_035503395.1 Luteitalea sp. | reverse complement strand
GGACTCGCTCCGGCGGCTTCTTCCCGAATGGCGTCAACGGCGTCATCGCGAGCGTGTAGGACTCGGTCAGGCAGGAGCGACTGGCACACGCCGGTCGCTCCCGTCGGCCTGCGGCGCTCAAGTGACTGAGCGCTGAGCGCGGCTCACGACAAGGCTCGAGAGGGCATCTCGTCGGTCGCCGTCTCACCGCTCAGACGGTCGTGTCGTCGGTGGCGGCGCGTCGGATGTCCGGGGAGGCCTCCGCTACTGCGGAAGCCCTGGAGGGACCCTCGGCATGCCGCCCCGTCGCAGCACTCGCTGGATCTCTGCTTCGAGCGCGTGTGGCAGGCACGGCTTCGACAGGAACCCGTCGCACCCCGCCGCGAAGGCCCGCGCGCGCTGCTCGGCCTGGCCATGGGCCGTGAGGCAGATGACCCCGATCGATCGCGTGCGTGGATCGGCCTTGAGCAGACGCGTCGCTTCCCAGCCGTTCAAGTGCGGCATCGCCAGGTCCATCACGACGACCGCAGGTCGAGCGTCGACCGCCTTGGAGAGACCGGCCACGCCGTCTTCCGCCTCGTCGACACGGTAGCCCTGCAGGCGCAGGTACGTGCCGTACAGCTCGCGAGCGTCGGCGTAATCGTCCACGAGGAGGACGATGGGTGGTGCGCTGGGGGGCACCGACGTCACGCGATTCCCAGCCGTGGTTGGGCTTCCTGACTCCTGACGCTTCGCGCTCACGGTCGTTCCAGTCTACGGCAGGAACTTCTGAGCCGGTCCCGAGGACTGACGAGCGCGGCGCGCAGGGTCATTGCCGACTCGTCCCTGCGCACGCCGCCCAACTGCGCCTGCCCGACGCATCAGGGTCGCTAGCGCAGTGCGACCACCGTGACCGACTTCGGGGCGAGCGTGATGGCCAGCTTGCCATCCTGCACGCGCGCGGTGACTGGTCGTGGCGAGACCGTGGTCGGCGCCTCGAAGGTGTTGACGCTGTCGATGGCTGGCGCCGTCAGGGTGTCGCCGGTCGCCGACGTTGCCGTCGTGCCGACGAGGGTGGCCACGACCTCCGCGGGGCGCGCCGGGTCCAGGTTGGTGAGCGACAGCCACAGCGTGCCGGAGGTGTCGCGCGCGGCAATCGTGTCCACGCGCGGCAGCGTGATGGCGCCGTGTGTGTACGTCCCGGCATCGTACGCGACCGGCACGAACGTCGCGTCCTGGAAGGGCACGTACATGCGGAACACGTGATAGGTCGGCGTCAGGACCATCTTCGGCCCGTCAGTGAGGATCATCGCCTGCAGCACGTTGATCATCTGCGCGATGTTGGCCATGCGGACGCGATCGGCATGCCGCGCAAAGATGTTGATGTTGAGCGCGGCGATGATCGCGTCGCGCACGCTGTTCTGCTGGGCGAGAAAGCCTGGAGTGGTGCCGGGCAATTGCGCATACCAGGCGCCCCATTCGTCGACGACGAGCGCCACCCGCTTCTGGGGATCGTAGGCGTCCATGATCGCGGCGTGGTGGGCGACGAGCCCCTCCATCTTCAGCGTCTCGGAGAGCAGCAGCGCATAGTCGGCCTCGTCGAAGCCGACCGATTTGTACGCGGCCGGGAAGCGCACCACCGTGTAGTTGTGCAGCGAGAGGCCGTGCATGTCCCAGCTCCACGTGCGCTGCTTGTAGGCGCGCATGATCGTCTCGGTCCATTCGGTCCAGCGAGGCCCGTCACCGCCAGGTCCGACGGCAATCTTGAGCATCTGGGTGCCGTCCTTCTGCTGCGCCGGGTTGAAGTTGCGCACGAAGCGACTGTGCGACTTCATCTGCTGCAGGTAGTACTCGGCGGTCATGTTGCCGCCGCAATCCCAGTTCTCGTTGCCGATGCCGAGATAGGCGATCGTGTATGGGGCCGGATGTCCGTTGGCCGCGCGTTCCTTAGCCAGCGCCGTTGGTTGCGCCGACGTCAGATACTCGAGCCACTCGGCGGCTTCCTGCGGCGTGCCCGAGCCGACGTTGATCGAGAGATACGCCTCGCTGCCGATCTGCTCCACGAAGTCCATGAACTCGTGGGTGCCGAACGTGTTGGGCTCGATCACGTCACCCCAGTTGGGATTGAGCGTGGCCGGCCGCGCCGCCAGCGGCCCGATGCCCTTGCGCCAGTGATATTCGTCGGCGAAGCAGCCGCCGGGCCAGCGGACGTTGGGGACCTTCAATGCCTTGAGGGCGGCGACGACGTCGTTGCGGATGCCGCGGGTATGCGGGATGGGTGAGTCGGGCCCGACCCAGATGCCTTCGTAGATGCCCTTGCCCAGGTGCTCGGCGAACTGACCGAAGAGGTTGCGATCGATCTTCGCGCCCGGCCGGGTCGTGTCGATGGTCACGGCGATCGCGCCGTCGGACTGCGACCGCGGCTGGGCGAGTGTCACGAGGGACAGGCTCGCCACCATGCCCGCTGCGGCGAGGGTCGTGGCGCGGAGGCGAAGATTCGGCAGAGGCATCGGTCACGCTCCAGCGTGGCCGTCGACGAACAGGCGAGGCACACGGCGGTGGCAGGCAGACGGCAATCGACTGGTGGACCGGAGCGTACGCGCTTTCATTCACCGTGGTCAATGCAGTTCATGTTGCTGCCTACGCGGCACTCCACGCGTCAGAAAGCGCTGACAGCGATCAGCGCCGAACGGGCCCGGTCGACTCACGAAGCACCAGTTCCGGCTCGATGACGAACTCGTGCTCGCGCGCCGCATCGTGGCGCAGCAGGCAGTCACAGATCGTCCGGCCGATCTGCTCGCGCGGGATGTGGACCGTGGTCAACGCCGGTACGGCGTACTGGGACAGGGTCACGTTGTCGAAGCCGGTGACCGACACATCGTCGGGCACCCGCAGTCCGCGCCCTCGCAGCTCGCGCAGCGCGCCGACGGCCATCAGGTCGTTCACACACACGAGCGCGGTCGGTGGCGTCGGCCGCGACAGGAGCGCCCGCGCGGCATCGCGGCCGCCCTCGAGCGAGTCGCTCGCCGTCGCGGTGCTGACGTCGAGGCCGCGATGACGTTCCTCTGCGTCGCGCAGCGCCTGCGCGCGCTCGTGGATCGGACCGAGCGTCGCGTGATGGCCCACATAGCCGATGCGCCGGTGGCCCAGGCTGTACAGGTAGGAGGCCACCTTGGCGATGCCGCTGCGGTAGTCGACCCGGATGTTGGTGATGTTCTTACGCGGCGCGCCGACGTCGTAGAACACGACGGGGATCCGCTGCGTGCTCAGCTCGTCGATCAGCGCTGGGTCCATCTCCGACACCACGACCGCGAGCCCCGCCAGCCGTCGCGCGAGCATCAGCCGGATGCTCGTCACCAACCGGGCAGGGCTGTAGCCGGTGTTGGCCATGATCACGTCGAAGCCGGCGGCGTGCGCGCCGTCCTCGACGACCCGATGGATGTCGAGGAAGAACGGGTTCTCGATGTTGGAGACGATGACGCCGACGCTGCGACTGCGGCCGCCCGCGAGGCTCTGCGCATGCAGATTGGGGCGGTAGTTGACCTCCTGAATGACCTTCAGGATGCGGGCGCGGGTGGTCGGCTTGACCGGTCCCGTGTCGTTCAGCACGCGCGAGACGGTCGCCGTCGAGACCCGCGCCCGCCGCGCCACTTCCTCGAGCGTCATGCCGCATTTGAACACGGTGGCGCGTCCGCCACACGTGTGGTCACGTCAGCAGGAGCTTGCGCGCCTCGCCGTCGGGGTCGTCCACCATGCGGCAGGCGTTGTCGAAGACCATCGTGGGGCAGCGGTCTGGCGAAAATGCCGGCCACTGGAGACCCGGCTGGCTCGGGTTGCCGGTGCGTGCGAAGTTGGCCCAGGCGGTCGCCATGGTCCGGGCCAGGGCCTGCGCCTCCGCACCGTTCCCGGTGCCTTGCGCACAGCGGGCCGTGTTGTCGAAGCAGAACGCGAGTTCCGCGGTGTGCCAGGCACCCGCGTCCTCGAGCATCGGTGACTGCCAGGTGAAGTACCACGCGTAGGCCGGCGCCGCTTGCTGATCGTGTTTCATCGTGGCCATCCGCGTGACGTTGTTGCGGATGGCGAGGCTGTTCAAGCCTGGGCCACTGCACATGTACGACAACGTGCGGATGCTCTTGCCCGGGTAGGCGCGCTTCAATGCGCCGACCAGCGCCGCCGCCTTCTCCGCGCCATAGCTGCGGGTCAGCGTGGCCACCCATTCGGCCTCGGTCGGTCGCGACGACATGCGGTTCCCCTCCTCGCTGACCGATCCGATCAGCATCGGGACGTGTTTCGACAGCGCTGGCGCCCCATCGAAGAAGGCGCGTCCAGGTACCACGCGGCCGTCGACCGTCGGTCCCCAGCCGACGCGCGGCGCCGCCCCGGGCAGCGCAATCGGCCCAGCGGTCGCGCCGGGAGGTGGATTGATGGCAGCCACTGCGGTGTTGCCCGCGGCGTTGAGGCGCGCCCACTCCACCTTCTGCAGCGACGCCATGTCAGTCACGCCGAGCTCGGCGATCAGGCGCTTGGTGAGTTCACGCGATTGTTCGGCCGAGGGTGGATTGCCACCGCCGCCCGACTGCACCGAGGCGCGATGCACCAGACCCTGCGCCGACGGCATGCCCAGCAAGGTCGTCACCTTCGAGCCGCCACCGGACTGGCCATAGATCATCACGCGATCGGGATCGCCGCCGAAGTTGGCGATGTTGTCGCGCACCCATTGCAACGCGCCCACCAGATCGGTCATGCCGACGTTGGCCGACTCGGCGTAGGCCGGCCCACCGAACTCGGACAGATCCAGGAAGCCGAGGACGTTCAGCCGATGGTTGACGGTGACCGAGACCACGTCGTGGTGACGCGCCTGCTGGGCGCCGTCCTGCGAGGCCAGTTCGTAAGCGGAGCCGAACGAGAATCCCCCGCCGTGGATGTAGAACATCACCGGACGCGAGCCTGTCAGGCTCGGCGTCCAGACGTTGACCTTCAGCATGTCCTCGCTCTGCCAGCCGTCGGTCCACTGGTAGAGGAAGGTCTGTTCAGGGACCCAGTCGTGCAGACGCTGTGGGCAGTTGGCTCCATAGATCAAGGCTGGCAGCTCTCCGTCCCACGGCTTCGGCGGCTTGGCCGGCAGCCACCGGTTCTCGCCGCCGGTCGACGCGCCGTACGGGATGCCTTTGAAGGTCAGCACCCCGTCCTCGACATAGCCACGCACCTTGCCGTACCGCGTCGGCGCGACGGCCGTGCGCGGCGTGCTGCAGGAGGTCGTATTCGTCGGGCCGGACCCGGCATGGGCGCGCTGCGCGGCCATGCCCGCGCCTGGCACTCCGGCACTGAGGCCCGCGGCAGCGGACAGCTGAAGCAGTTGGCGTCGGTTCAGGGCACGTCGAGCCGTGTCGGACATGAGCACTCCGCCTTAGTTAAGCGCTTACATTCTTCCTCGCATCACTGCAAAGGCATGACGAGCCGCGACTACCTTGATCGGCGTGTAAGCGCGTGCTGGAGTATACGCAGGTATGGCGCGCTCCGCCACGAGCGTTTCCGAGCCTGGCGGCGCGAGAACGTGTACCGGCTCGGTCAGTCGGCGTCGGCCAGTTCGTCATCGAGACGGGCCGACCACGTCGAGGTGAGCGGCACCGCGGGTTCAGCGGGCGCTGCTTCCGTGCGCTGCCGGCCTGCCGCCAGGACGCCCCAGGCTCCAATGACGCCCAGGAGTGCCGGGACCACCCACAGCAGCAACCCCGAGCCCCGTGCCGTCGGAACTCCGCGGATGGCAGGACCAAACCGGCGCGCCAGGTCGTCGAGGATGGCGGTCGACGATTCCCCGGCCTTGACCCGGGCCGCAATCTCGGCCCGCAGGTCGGCCGCCGAGCCAGACGGACACGCGGCCAGCGTGAGTCCAGGGCAGTACGGGCTCATGACCTGATGGGTGAGAGCGAAGGCGTTGCCACCGGCGTCAGCGGGCCGCGCTTGCCAGAAACGCGTGCCCCCCGCCACCAACAACATCACCGCCGCGACCAGTAGCCATGACCGCCACCCCATGTCACGAGTATCGCACCGGGGCGTCGACGAGGGCCGCGAGGTGGATCACCGCTACCGCACCATTGATCTCAAATCGGGAAGGTTGGCACGGACGACCTCCCGGAGTTGCTGGAAGCTCTCCAGGTGACGCGGCCCATTCCCCGAGCGATTCAGCAACGCCATGTCCGCATGCCGCAGCCTGATGAGGATGTGTTGTGGAGTCGACTTCGGAAGGCTTCGATCGTAGTAGTCGCCATTCACGGTGACATAGATGCGGTTCGACGGGTCCTGCAGGCTCGTGAATGCATGAACGGCCTGTGTCAGTCCTGGGACACGAGCCTGCGTGACGTAGGCGACATCGTCGGTCGCCTCGCTGAGCAGTCTCTTGTAGTGCGCCAGCACCGCAGCGTCGAACGCGGACGTGGCGCGCAGGATCTCGATCTGCTTGTTCAGGAACTCACGTTGCGTGACGAGGCGGAACGGCAGCCTCTCGCTCTTGGTGAGCCACCACACGGTCGTGCCATCACGAAAGTTGAATTCCTGGATCCCCTCGGCGTTCGCCCTCGGCAGGACAGTCGCGTCCTTGAGCTGATAGTAGCCGCGCGGCAGGACGCTGAAGCCGGCGGCATCGCCAGCCTCGGCCTCACCGATCAAGTGTGAGTTCACGTGGACCGTGACGTTCCCGTACGAGACGTCGAGTGGTACGGGCTTGTCGTTCAGGCACTCGATCTTCTGATGGCTCAGCGTGAAGCTGTACGTGTTGCCGTAGCGACTCGTGTTCGTCACGGCGTGCGGCAGGATGTTGTAGTTGGCGGAGACCAGGCCAGCAGCGCCCGTCGGGACGAACGCACTCTGGAACATCTGCTTCACGCGCTGCATGATGCTCCGCTCGGCCGCAAGATCCCCGGCCGGCACCTGGCTGGTGTTCTCGTCCGGCTGCTCTCTCCACATGTTGGTGACCGTGTTGAACATGGACGCGTCGCAATACACGCGTTGCGCCGAAGTCACCGAGGCGTTCGAGACGGTCACCGCTGCAAGCAGCACGACGAGACGAAGGATGGTCATCAGGTAGGGCAGTTGGGGAACGCGATGTCGGCCAGAATGGAGGGCGCTATCGTCCGGCACGGGCGTGGCGTGATTGCGGCAACCACTCAGCGCAAGATTGCTCGGAGCCTGATCTCGAGCGATTCGACGGACGGAACTCCGCCCGAATAAAGACGTCACGTCGGTGCCTGTCCTTCTGACGGTTGAGGCATCCCGAAGAGGTCACTTCCGCCAACCAGCAGGGTGGGCGTGGGATAGCTGCGTCGCGCGTCTGAGGCGCCGAGCGTCGAGAGATCGAGCATCTGATAGGTACGCTTCGAGTCCATCCGTCGAAGCGCCGTGTCCAGGCGTTCCTGCATCACACGCGTGTTCCCGCAGCCGGGGCGCGTCAGGAAAACGAGATCGGGCATGTTCGATGACCTCGCGCCGCAGCCGAGCGTCGCAAAAAACGGGAGCGCGATGGTCGAGATGGAGAGAGACAATCTCATGGGCACTGTCGCCCGATTCTAGCTGACGCTCCATCGTCTCAACGATGAGGGCACGCTTGCCGCAACGGGGAACGTGGCTGGTTTCGAGGCGTGAACGGTCCTCTCGTCGTGGTCGCCAGGAACGGCATTGACCGTTCGCGCCGGATCGGTGTCTATGAACGCATGCAAGCGGATGCGGCAGTCTGCCTGCGCGCGTACGCGCGGGCCGCGCTCGGCGTTCTTGCGGCGCTGCTCACCGTGAGCGACGCCTGGGCTCAGGACGTGGAACACGCTGAGATGGCGGCGACCCGCGAGGCGCATGCGAGCCGACTGGCGGTCAATCCGCCCGGACTGTCGCTGACCATCCGTACGCGCATGGGCAGAGTGCGGTTCGCACAGGGCGAGTTACTCACGCTCGACCTGGAGTTTCGGGATGACTCCGGCGCGCGCCATCCGATGGAGGCGATCACCTACGACCGCAGCGGTCGGCTGGGCATCGATCGGGTGATTGTCGCGCCTGCCCCCGGCGTGGACGACCCGCTGCACGACTACTACCAGGCCATGGGGTTCGGCTTCATCGGCGGTGGGATCTCCACGCCTCCCGCGCCGCTCGACGCGCCACGGACGCTCTCGCTCGACGTCAATGAACAGGTGCGGTTCCTGCGGCCGGGCACGTACGCGGTGTACGTGGAGTCGCGTCGCTTTCGCGATGGTCGTGCGAGCGCGACGATGCGGCGTGAGCCGCTGATGCTCGTGTCGAACCTGCTCACGGTCGAGATCACACCACACCGAATCGACGCAGGTCCGCACTCGACACTGCCATCGCGTTCCCTGCGATTCGCCGACAGCCCGCAGGCGGCCGTCGAACTTGCCCACCGCCTTCTGCGATTCGAAGGCGAGATGACTCGTGTCGACATGGAGGGTCACGAGATCCGCTTCGGACTGTTCGGGACGCCGTACCGAACCGAGGCGCTCAGGGTCCTGCGAGAGGGATTGGCGACCGGCTCGCGGGCCGTGAATGACGCCGTTCCGGCACTGGCCGCATTCCTGGACGTCATGATCGCGATGCCACGCGACGCCTCGGAGGACACGCCGATGGCGGGCGACGAGGCCGCGCGCGCTCGCGAGCGCATGCGCCGGTATGCGTGTCAGCTGTCGTTCTGGCAACGGCAGGCACTCGCGGCCGGCCTTCGTGGCGGCCCCTCGGACGTCGCCCATGCCGCCGTCGCGTTCACGGACGATGTGCCGCCGCACTGTCCATCACCGTCGCCGGTGGATGTGGCTGGTGTGCTGCCATCGGTGTTCGATCAACTCCGTCCGGACCAACAACGGCTCATGCTGACGTCTCGGTGGGGCCACGTCGCCGGTCCGGCCATGTTGCCCGTCCTTCGGCAGTTGGTCTCCTCGCCGGCCCTTGATCAGGACACGCGCGACGCCGCACTCGTCCGCCTCGGGGAACTGGCGCCTGCGGAGGCCGAACGCGTGTCGCGCGACGACGTGACCGAAGGGCGATTCCGTTTCAGCGCCAGGGCCATGCGCCTCACGTCGGCAGACATTCCGGCTGTGAGACAGGCGCTCGCACGACAGCTTGCCAACGCTCGCGCCCAGTCGACGTCGCTTTCGAGTCTGCAGGATGGGCAGGGGCCGACCTCGCGCAATCTGCTGCCCGCTGTCATGCGCCTCGCGACGCCACGCATGTGTGCCACGCTCGCCGACTGGCCGCAGCGTGAGCCGCTCTCCTGTGCCGCGCGTGCCAGCATTGTCGCCTGTACCCTCGCGTCGGAGCGCAACAGGGGCCGACGGGTGCTGCAGGATCAACTGAACGACAGCCGCTCTCTCTGTCGCGACACCCTCCCGGAGACGCTCGTGCACGCATGGCCGCAGCATGTGCCTGAGGACACGCTGGTCGAGGCCCTGTGGCACGAGCGCGCCCGCGTGGCCGCCAGTGCGGCGCGCGCGCTGGCGCATGCCGGTGGCGCCGATGCCCGCGCCGCCCTGTGGCGTCGACTCGACGCATGGCACGACCGCTGGGCGGGCCGCGACAGCGAACTGCAGGTCACGACGCCCAACTTCGAAGACCCGGTATCGCAGGCACGCGGACTCGAACGCGCGTTGCGGGAGGCGCTGCTGCGTGGTCGTCGTTGGCTGACCACGGCCGATGACCGACGGCGTGTGTGGGCGTCATGCGTCGACGCGGGGTGCCGTGAAGAGTTCTCGCCGTTCCTTGGCGGTCCGCCGCTGCGGCTCGTCGTCGTGGACGCCGAAGAATGGACCGGGCAGACTGTCTACCGAGTCGATGGACATGCCTTCCATACGGTGCCCGACGTGATGGAAAGGCTGTCGCTATACCCGAAGACCGTCACCCTCGCGTGGCACGCTGGCTCCAGTCATGCCCAGGGGCGAGCGGCCGTGCTGTACAAGGCTCTCGTCACTGCCGCGTCGCGCCGAGGCCTCCTCATCCTTTCGCAGCCGCCACCGGTGTATCCGTGAGTATTTGCCGACACATTCTCCTGGCGTCCAGTCGAACGCGTAGCCGTCCGACTTGTCGGACGGTTCCGTCGGTTCCGAAGGGCCATGATCCCCAAGACGGCGAAGGGACCGCTCAGCGAGCGGTCCTTCCAAGCTGGCCATCTACCAGCATCGTCGTTATCAGACAGACGTCGTCGACGCGTTGCAGCCGCTGCGCGTCTGCGGTTGCAGGTGCGCCGAACAGGCTGGTACATTCCAGCCGTCAAGGGAAGACATCACATGGCGACACTGGCGCACGTTGCGTCGTTTCTCGTGTTCCTCACCGGCTGGGGCATCCTGTTCGGTCTGCCCGTTCTTGCAGTGCGCCTGTTCCGGCGAGGCCGGATCTCACGCCGGATTCTGCCGGCCGCGTCGGCTGTCGCCTGTGCCACCGGCGTGTCCTACGCGCTCTATCGGGTCGAGTGGTTCGACGTCTGGCGCCACGGCGTTCCGCCGCTGACATATCTCGCAGGCTATGCCCCCTATGTCCTCGTGGCAGGCCTCGTTGGCTGGTGTGTGGGTTCACTCATCATGCCGCGCCGCACGCTCGCGCAGCCGTAGCACAGACCCGTAACTGGCCCGCAGGTCGTCGATGCACGCGCCGGTGACCGGCACGGGCGATGTGCGATGATGCGGCGCTCCGCCCGCTGTCGCTATTCCTCATGGACCTTGTCGAACCTCCAGCCTCGGGTCGTCCTTCAGGGACCACGGCGCTCGTGGTCGCCATCCCCGCGATCCTGGTCCTCGCCGTCCTGCCCTTCCTGCAGATCGGCGACGGCACGAGCCTGCCGCAGCTGTCGCTGTTCCTCGGGCGGTTCCATCCGACGCTGCTGCACCTCCCCGTTGCCCTGATGCTGCTGGCGCTGCTGCTCGAGGCGATTCGCCTGCCTGGACTGCGACGAGTCGCCCCGGCCTTTCCGGCAACGGTGCTCGACTCCGTCCTCTGGCTTGCGGCACTGAGCGCCCTCGCCGCCGCCATGACGGGCTGGGTCCTGTCGCACGAAGGTGGGTACGACGCGCAACTCCTCGGTCGCCACCTCTGGGCCGGGGTCGCCACGGCGATCGGCGCGTTCCTGTGCGTGGTGCTGCGAGCGCTCACCGTCCCGCGACTGGCCACCGCCGTCGTCGCGGTGACGTGCGGCACGATGTTCGTCGCCGCTCACGCCGGCGGCAGCCTGACGCACGGCGAGGACTACCTGACGGAGCACGCGCCC
>DATJTM010000640.1:0-3242 GCA_035503395.1 Luteitalea sp. | reverse complement strand
CGCCGACCGCGTCAACACGTTCGGGACGGCGATGCTGGGGCTCACGCTCGAATGTGCGCGCTGCCACGATCACAAGTTCGACGCGATCACGCAGCGCGATTACTTCTCGTTGTTCGCGTTCTTCAACAGCATCGACGAGTCGGGCCTCTACTCGCACTTCACCAACGCAACCCCGACACCCACCGTGCTGCTGTGGCCCGCGCACCAGCAGGCGTCGCATGCGCAGGTCGTGGCCACGCTGAAGACGCTCGAAGCGCGAATGGCCCGTACGAAGGCGGCAGTGCTCACTGCCGCGCGACAGTGGCGCGCCACCGCAACCACGATCGACCGGCCCGTCCCAATCGCGCACGTTCCGTTCGACCACGTGAAGCACGCCACGACCACCGATACTCGACGTTCGACGCCGGTGGCCTTGCAGGATGGCCCAGAACTCGTGCCGCAGGACGGTGGCGGTGCCCTGCGCTTCAGCGGCGACAACAGCGTCATTCTCCAGGGGCTGCGCGAGTTCCGCCGGACCGACACGTTCTCGCTCGAGGTGCGGCTCCAGCCGACCGAGAAGCAGGCGCGTGCGGTGGTGCTGCATCAGTCGCGGGCGTGGAGTGATGCCGGCAGTCGCGGCTTCGAGCTGACCCTCGACGAGGGCCGGCCCTTCTTCGCGCTCGTGCACTTCTGGCCGGGCAACGCCATCGCGGTCCGTGCGCGTGGCGCACTGCCTCTCGACACGTGGGCCACCGTGACGGCTACCTACGACGGGTCGAGCCGCGCCGACGGCCTGCGCCTGTACGTCGACGGGAGGCGCATTGCCATCGACGTCGTTCGCGACCATCTCACCAAGGACATCAGCTACGACCCGGCCGCGGGTGACAAGTCGTCGAAGACGCATCCGCTGACGGTCGGCGCGCGCTTCCGCGACAGTGGCTTCAAGCACGGACTGGTCGACGACTTGCAGGTCTTCGATGTCGCGCTCACCAGCGCTGAGGTCGCACGCCGTCTCCCTGACGACGATGCCGGGCTGGCCGAGCACTACGCGGCGCGCCTTCATGCGCCGTCGATTGCACTGGCGCAGCAGATTGGGCGAGCGCGGGTCGAGGAACAGCGCCTGATTGGCGCGGTGCCTGAGCTGATGGTGATGGAGGAGCTGCCGTCACCACGGCCGGCGCATCTGCTGGCGCGCGGTGCCTACGACGCGCCGAAGGAGGTCGTGCCGCGCAACACGCCAGCGAGTCTCCTGCCGTTTCCAGCCGACCAGCCGCGCAACCGGCTCGGACTCGCCCGATGGTTGACGGACCGCAGGAACCCACTGGCGGCCCGCGTGGCGGTCAATCGGATCTGGCGGCTGCACTTCGGGCGAGGCCTGGTCGCGACACCCGAAGACCTCGGGAGCCAGGGCCGTGTGCCCAGCCATCCGGCGTTACTCGATTGGCTCGCG
Source organism: Luteitalea sp. (assembly GCA_035503395.1). Taxonomy (GTDB): domain Bacteria; phylum Acidobacteriota; class Vicinamibacteria; order Vicinamibacterales; family Vicinamibacteraceae; genus Luteitalea. Next base: position 1,813 of record DATJTM010000640.1, on the reverse strand, counting down.
GCGCGCTTCATCGACAGTGGCTGGGACGTGAAGGCGATGCATCGCCTGATCCTCACGTCACGCACGTTCCAGCAGGACTCGCATGCCAGCGCCGACGTGCGGCGGCGCGATCCCGAGAACGAGTGGCTCGCGCGAGGGCCGGCGCTTCGGCTTCCAGCCGAACACGTGCGGGATGCGGCGCTCGCCGCCAGTGGCCTGCTCGTCCGCACCGTCGGTGGACCCAGCGTGAAGCCGTATCAGCCCGAAGGCCTCTGGGAACAATCCGGAACAGGCCAGACCTACCAGCAGGACCACGGCACGAAGCTCCATCGTCGGAGCCTCTACACGTTCTGGCGCAGGACGTCGCCGCCGCCATCGCTGGCGACCTTCGATGCGGTGTCACGTGAGGTCTGCGTCGCACGCCGCGAAGTGACGACCACGCCATTGCAGTCGCTGGTGTTGTTGAACGACCCGCAGTTCGTGGAGGCGGCGCGTGTGCTGGCGGAGCGGCTCGTCCGGGCGTGGCCGGCCGATCCGGCGATGAGGCATCGCGACGCATTCCGCCGGCTGCTCGGGCGGCCACCGGATGCGGCCGAGGCCGCCATCGTTGCGCGCGCCTACGACGAGCAGCGGCAGGTGTACGCACGCGACGGCGCCGCCGCGCTGGCATTGTTGACAGTGGGGGAGCGCCCACGCGACGCCAGGCTGCCACCGGTCGACGTGGCGGCAACGACGAGCGTCGCGAGTCTCATCATGAGTTTCGACGCCTTCGTGGTGACGCGATGAAAAAGCCTCACATGCAGCATCACGACTCGCACGCCTGCTGTACCGGAGCGGTCGACACTGCGGGCCTGTCGCGGCGCGCGATGCTGCAGCGCGTTGGGCTCGGCCTCGGTGGGATCGCGCTCGCCGACCTGGGCCTGCCGACCATGGCGCGCGCGGCGCAGGTACAGACCGCGGCGGGTGTGCCAGGTGTGCTGGGCACGGACCTGCATTTCGCACCACGCGCCAAGCGTGTGATCTCGCTGTTCATGGCCGGCGGGCCGTCGCAGATGGAGACGCTCGACTACAAGCCGCTGCTGCGCACACGCAACGGCGAGCAGTTGCCTGAGTCCGTGCGTCAGGGACAGCGGCTGACGGGCATGTCGGGCAACCAGTCGTCGCTGCCGCTCGCAGGTGCGCAATTCGGCTTCAGCCGCCATGGCCAGAACGGGACGTGGATTTCCGACCTCCTGCCCGCGACCGCCAAGGTCGTCGACGACCTCTGCATCGTCCGCTCGCTCTACACCGACGCGATCAATCACGACCCCGCCATCACGTTCTTCCAGACGGGATCGCAGATCGCCGGGCGCCCGAGCATGGGGGCCTGGCTGCACTACGGCTTGGGCAGCGAGACCGCGGACCTGCCGGCATTCGTCGTCCTGATCACTCCGGGAAAGGTCGACCAGCCGCTGTACTCGCGGCTGTGGGGCAGCGGCTTCCTGCCCTCGCAACACCAGGGCGTGCAGTTCCGCAGCGGCAAGGACGCCGTGCTGTACCTGTCCAATCCGTCGGGCGTCAGCCGCGACGGGCGGCGCCTGCTGCTCGATCGCCTGCGCGACCTGCATGCGCACGCGGCCGCGCAACTGGGCGACACCGACATGGACGGCCGCATCGCGCAGCACGAGATGGCGTTCCGGATGCAGGCGAGCGTGCCGGGCGTGATGGACGTATCCGGCGAGACCGACGAGACGTTCCAGCTGTATGGCGCCGATTCGCGCACGCCGGGGACGTTCGCAGCCAATTGCCTGCTGGCGCGTCGGCTTGCGGAGCGCGGCGTCCGCTTCATCCAGCT
>DATJTM010000639.1:0-2281 GCA_035503395.1 Luteitalea sp. | reverse complement strand
GGCAGGACCTGTTCAGCCGCAGCGGCAAGGTGCAGTCGGACGTGAAGGGCGACGGCGGCGACCACACCGACCACTCGGTCGTGACCACCGGCGGTGCGGGACCGGTCGTGACCGCGCGCTCGGGGAGCGGCGCGATCACGTTACGGAAGGGCGTCAGCTAGAGCACACGGTCGGCAGTCGGCAGTGGGCAGTGGGCGAGTCGGCAGTGCCGGGGCGGCAGTCCGCCCCTTTTGAACTTCTCGACCTTTCGTCCGTTTCGAACTTGTGCCGCTGGCCGCCTCTACGCTGGGGCGGGCGGCAACGCATCCCAGAACTTCTCGATCTGGGCGCGCTGGGCCGCGGTCGGCAGCTTGCCCTTGCCGGCGCCCTGGTTGTCCTTCATGTTGTCGACCTTCGTCGTGCCTGGAATCGCCGCGGTGACGGCCGGGTGCGACACCACGTACTTCAGGAACACGTGCGACCACGTGGTCGCGTCGAAGGCCTTGGCCCAGTCGGGCACCGGCTGGCCCTGCACGCGGCGGAACAGGCTGCCGCGGCGACCGCCGAGCGGCAGGTTGCAGAGCACGCCCATCTTCAGCTCCTGCGCCAGCGGCAGCACTTCCTTGGCGGCGTCGCGGTTGTCGAGCGAGTAGTCGACCTGGATGAAGTCGAGCGGGTGCGCCTTCATCGCCGCGATCAGTTCCGGATACTGCTTGTCGGCCGACGTCGTCACGCCGATGTAGCGAATCCGCTTCTGCGCCTTCAGCTTCTGCAGCATCGGCAGGAACGTGTCGATGCCGGTGATGTTGTGGACCTGCATCAGCTCGATGCGGTCGGTCTTCAGCCGCTTGAACGACTCCTCGATCATGGCCTCGGCGGCGGCGACGTCGGGCGCCAGCACCTTGGTCGCGAGGAAGAACTTGTCGCGATTGCCGATCGAGGCGATCAGCTCGCCGAGGACGATCTCGGAGCGGCCGTAGCCGGGTGCGGTGTCGATCAGCGTGCCGCCGGCAGCCGGCATTGCGGACAGCACGTCCTTCAGTGGCGGCATCGCGTCGGCGGCGGTGACGCTGTAGGCGTTGGTGCCCAGCCCGATCACCGGCAGCTTCTCGCCGCTCTTCGGAATCGTCTTGGTGATTGCGGCGCCTTGCGCCGCGAGCGTCAGCGGGACGCCCAGGTGCGACAGGGCCAGGCCGGCGCCCGTGGCACCGGCGAGCGTGAGCGCCTCGCGGCGCGTCAGGGTCGTGCGTTCGGTCATCTCGCCTCCTGCGGAATGAGTCAGACGGCAGTGGTCCGGGTATCGGGTGCGGCTGGCGCGACCATGCCGCCGTCGCGCGCCAGTTGCTCCTGTCGCCGGCCAAGCCAGTACGCATTGGCCAGCCAGATCGCCGAGATCGGGACGGCCACGTAGAGCGCCACGCCCGACAGCGCCAGGCCGATGGTGGTCAGGCCGCTGTAGGACCAGGCTCCGACCTGATCGCCGAGTCGATACACGGCGGTGTCGATGAAGCTCTTGGCCTTGTACTTGTCCTCGCGCGACAGCACCGTGTAGAGCACTTCGCGCGTCGGCCGCGCGATGGCGAAGTTGGTGGCGCGGCGCGTCACCTGCAGCGCGACGATCGCGGCGATGGTCGGCGCGATGCCGAGCCAGCCGAATCCGAGCAGGCTGAAGAGCGGCAGGATGCACAGCGTGAGGGCAACGCCGAGTGCCCCGATGATGCGCGTGGTGAGGAACAGCTGCGTGATGAGCGTGAGCGTGTTGACGGCCAGGTCGACCTGCGCGAAGAACGCGGTGCGGGCGCCGCGGCTCTGGAAGTAGGTCGAGGCGATGTCCACCTGCTGGAAGTACAGCACCGTCGACGTGAACGTGTAGAGCAGCATGTACAGGCTCACGTTCAGCAGGTACGGACTGGCCAGCGTGCGCTGGAAGCCGGCCAGCACGCCGCCGCCGACCGGTGCGTCCTCGCGGGCCGCGCCGGTCGTCGTCTTCAGGGCCGTCGCGATGTCCGACAGCCGCTTCATCATGAACACGGCCACCTCGAGCAGGACGACCGAGACGAGCAGCAGCGGCGTCGCCCCAACGCGCTCGGCGAGGAGGGCCGGCACCGACGATCCGAGGATCGAGCCGACGGTGGCGCCGGCGGCGATGAATCCGAACAGCCGCTTGCCCTGTTCGCGGCTGAACACGTCGACCATGAAGGCCCAGAAGACCGACACGACGAACAGGTTGAACACCGAGGTCCAGACGAAGAACACGCCGCCGGCCCACTTCTGGACGACCGGGCCGCCGACGAGGAAGAGC
>DATJTM010000638.1:0-4107 GCA_035503395.1 Luteitalea sp. | reverse complement strand
ACCTGAACGGCTTCGCGCGCCGGCTGGCCTCGATGCCGGTCGACGCCGTGCCGACGCCCGAGCGCGCCGACCATGCCGCCCTCACTGCCAACACCCAGGCCCGCCTGCACGAGCTCGAGAACGTGCGCACCTGGGAACGCGACCCGCAGCTCTACGCCGACACCATCGCGACGAGCCTGGCCGCGCAGGCGATCTTCACGTACGCGCCGGCCGCCGAGCGGGCGCGTCGGTTGCTGTCGAAGCTGCGGCAGGTGGCCGGCGTGCTCGACGCCGCCCGCGCCAACGTCCGCGAGCCGGCCGGCATCTTCATCAAGACCGCCACCGAAACGCTGCGCGGCGTGGTCAGCTTCCTGAACCGCGACCTGCCGCGGGCGCTGCGCGAGGTCGACGATCTCTCGCTGCTCGCCGATCTGGACGATGCCGCGACGCTGGCGCGGACGTCCATTGAACGCTACGTGCGCGACCTGGAGGAGGACCTGGCCCCGACGGCCAAGGCCACCTTCCGCCTCGGCAAGGAGCGCCTCGAGCAGAAATTGAAGCTGGAGGACGGCGTCACCCTCGACACCGACGCCCTGCTGCGGATCGCCGAACGCGAACTCGCCGCCACCCGCGAGCGTTTCGCCGCGGTGGCCGGCAAGGTGGGGAAGGGGCCGGCCGAAGAGGTCTGGTCGAAGGTCAAGGCGACGCACGTCGAGCCCGGTGGACTGGTGACTCGCGTGCGCGAGCAGTGCGCCTCGCTCTACACCTTCCTCCGCGACTCGGGCATCGTCACCGTCCCCGACGCCGACGCGCTCGTGATCGCCCCGACGCCGCCGTTCTACCGGTGGACCTTCGCCAGCCTGTGGGCCCCGGGTCCGCTCGAGGTGCGTCCGCAGCGGTCGTATTACTACATCACCGAGGTCGACCCGACCTGGCCGCAGGAGCGCCAGGAAGAGCATCTGCGCGACATGAACGACGCGGTCCTCTGGTCCATCTCGATGCACGAAGCCCTGCCGGGGCACTTCCTGCATTTCGAGCACCTGCGCAAGGTGACCTCGCCGTGGCGGAAGGCGACCGTGCTGGCGCCGCTGTCGCTCGTCGAAGGCTGGGCGCACTACGCCGAGCACCTGATCGTCGAGCAGGGTTTTGCCAGGAAGGATCCGGTGGTCGAACTGGGTCAGCTCGCAGAGACCCTCGTGCGCCTGTGCCGGCTCGTCGTCGGCCTGCGCCTGCACGCCGAGGACCTGTCGGTGGAGCAGGGCGTTCGCATGTTCCGCGAGGAGGCGATGCTCGAGGAGGGCAGTGCGCGGCGCGAAGCCGAGCGCGGTGCCTTCGATCCGGGCTACGTCATCTACGCGCTCGGCAAGTTGATGCTGCTCAAGTTGCGGCGCGACGCCGAAGCGCGCGACGGCGCCGGGTTCGATCTGCGCCGCTTCCACGACGACTTCCTTGCGCAGGGGCTGCTGCCGTTCGGCGTCCTGCGCAAGCAGTTGCTCGGCGACGCCGACGATGGCGTGGTCCTCGCGTAGCGGTATCCGCAGACAGGTCGGGCGCGTGATCCGGACGCGCCAACAAGGTTCAACGTCATGCCTCTGTACGAGTACGAATGCGAGAACTGCAGTCACCGTTTCGAGGTGATCCAGAAGTTCTCTGACGCGCCGCTGACCGAATGCCCGAAGTGCGGGGGCCCGGTGCGCAAGCTGTTGTCGTCGCCGGCCATCCAGTTCAAGGGGTCGGGCTGGTACATCACCGACTACGCCAAGAAGAACAGCACGGGCGCAGGAGCGACCGGCAAGAGCGAGTCGTCGGCGACGAGCGAGAAGGGCAGTTCCAGTTCGGGCGACAGCGGGTCGACCAAGTCCGACAGCGCGCCGGCCAGCACGCCCAAGCCGACGACCGGCAGCTAGTACCGGCAGCCCGCCGGCTTCCAGCGCCGACGCCGTTCAGGCGTCGAGCAGGTGCCGGACGTAGGCGCGCAGGTCATCCTTCAGGTCCGGACGCTGCAGCGCGAAGTACATCGTCGCCTTCAGGAATCCGAGCTTGGTGCCGGTGTCGTGGCGGGTGCCACGCACTTCGCAGGCATAGATCGGCCGTCGTCGCAGCAGTTCCCGCAGCCCGCTGGTCAGCTGAATCTCGCCGGTCCGGTCCTCCCGGACGCCGGCGAGGACCTCGAAGATGTCGGGCGTGAGCACGTAGCGCCCGATGATCGCCAGATCCGACGGCGCTTCCTGGCGGGCCGGTTTCTCCACGAGATCGGTGATGCGATGGATGCCGTCACCGAGCGGCTCGGCCCGGACCACCCCATAGCGACTGATCTGATCGAGCGGCACGCGTTCGACGGCCAACACCGGGCTCTGCACCCGGTCGTAGACGTCCATGAGTTGGCGGATGGCCGGCGGGTCGGCGTCGATCACGTCGTCGCCGAGCACGACGGCGAACGGCTGGTCGCACACCAGGTCGCGCGTGATGTGCACGGCGTGTCCCAGGCCGAGCGGCGGTCCTTGTCGGACCGCGCCCAGCCGCGTCAGTGACGAGGCGTGGCGGACGGCTGCCAGTTGTTCGAGCTTGCCGCGGTCCTCGAGCAGGGTCTCCAGCTCGACGTCGACGTCGAAGTGATCGACCATCGCCGTCTTGCCGCGCGCCGTCACGAGCACGATCTGCTCGATGCCGGCCGCCACCGCCTCTTCGACGGCGTACTGGATGATCGGCTTGTCGACCAGCGGCAGCATCTCCTTCGGCATCGTCTTGGTGGCCGGAAGGAACCTGGTGCCAAGGCCCGCTGCGGGGAACACCGCTGTTCTGACCTTGTGCTTCACGCCTCGCCTCTCTGTCGGGGAGGGCTCACGTTAGCACATGCCATCGGATGAGACGCGGGCCGATCGCCACGTACAATGGCGGGGTCATGCTCGATACCGCCCAGCTCCGTGACACCTTCGACGAGACGCGCCGCCGGCTCCAGGCCCGCGGTCCCGATGTCGATGCGGTTCTGGATCGGCTGCAGGCCCTCGACCGCACTCGACGCGAGTTACTGCCGCGCGTCGAGAACCTGAAGGCCGAGCGCAACCGCATCGGTGAGGCCATCGCCCGGGCCAAGAAGGCCGGTGAGGATGCGGCGTCGCTGCTGGCCGAGAACAAGCAGCGGGCCGAGGAGATCAAGACGCTCGACGCGCAGCTGGCGTCGCTCGAGGAGGAGCGTCAGCCGTTGCTGCTCGCGTTGCCCAACGTGCCGCACGCGAGCGTGCCGGAAGGGCGATCCGCCGACGACAACGTCGAGGTGCGGCGGTGGGGCACGCCGCGGGCGCTCGACTTCGAGCCAAAGGCGCACTGGGACCTCGGTCCGGCGCTCGGCATCATCGACTTCGAACGCGCCACGCGCATGTCCGGCGCCCGCTTCGCGGTGCTGTGGCGGGAAGGGGCGCGCCTGGCCCGCGCCCTGATCGCGTTCATGCTCGATCTGCACACGGGGGCGCACGGCTACATCGAGGTCGAGCCGCCGTTCCTGGTGAACAGCACGGCGCTCACCGGCACCGGCAACCTGCCGAAGTTCGAGCAGGACCTGTTCAAGATCGCGGGGGAGTGGGACTTGTTCCTGATCCCGACCGCCGAAGTGCCGCTCACCAACCTGCACCGTGAAGAAACGCTGGAGGCCGCACAGCTCCCGCTCCGCTACACGGCGTACACGCCGTGCTTCCGCAGTGAGGCGGGCAGCTACGGCGCCGACGTGCGTGGCCTGATCCGGCAGCATCAGTTCGACAAGGTCGAACTCATGACGTTTGCGGCGCCCGAGCAGTCCTACGACGAACTCGAGCGGCTGACCGGCTGCGCGGAGACCGTGCTGCAGAAGCTTGGTCTGCCGTATCGGACGATGCTGCTGTGCACCGGCGACATGGGATTTGCGTCGGCCAAGACGTACGACATCGAGGTGTGGCTCCCGAGCCAGGGGAAGTACCGCGAGATCTCGTCCTGCAGCAACACCGAGGCGTTCCAGGCTCGGCGTGCCGGCATCCGGTATCGCCCCGACGGTGGCGGCAAGCTCGCGCACGCGCACACGCTGAACGGCTCAGGCCTCGCGGTCGGCCGCACGTTGATTGCGGTGCTCGAGAATTACCAGCAAGCCGACGGCACCGT
>DATJTM010000637.1:0-6038 GCA_035503395.1 Luteitalea sp. | reverse complement strand
GGCGGCCAGGTGTCCGTCATGCACTGGGTCGAGCGTGCCACCGAGCACGCCGAGGCGCAAGGGGGCGCGGGTCATCCCTGAGGGTCGGCAGGGTCTGGCGATGGATCGGCGTCGTCGGCAGTCACGAGGTGGTCGACGTCGTCGGCCTCACGAGGGGCCGGCGCATGCGCCGCCGGCGACGATGTGATGCGCGAGCGTTGGAGGGCACGTTCCGCACTGACGTGCTGGACGTAGGGCCAGAGCGTCTCGAGCAGTTGTGGCACGCCTTCACCAGTCACGGCCGAAATCGCGTGGAACGGCACGTCGAGTTCGGCGGCCCGCCGGCGCAGGGCGTCGAGCCGTTCCGGGTCGGCCAGGATGTCGATACGGTTGGCGGCGATCACCTGCGGACGGGCGGCCAGCGGCAGCGCGTCCGGATCGAGCGTGTCGGCGTTGGGCACGTACTGCTCGAGTTCGCGCCGGATCACGTCGAGTTCCTCGACCGGGTCGCGGCCCGAGGCCTCGCTGACGTCGACGACGTGCAGCAGCACCTTGGTGCGCTCGACGTGTCCGAGGAAGCGATGGCCCAGGCCCTTGCCCTCGTGAGCGCCCTCGATCAGGCCAGGCACATCCGCCATCACGAAGCTGCGGTCGTCGCTGAGGGCGACCACGCCCAGGTTGGGCACGAGCGTCGTGAACGGGTAGTCGGCGATCTTGGGCCGGGCCGCGGAGACGCGTGCGATCAACGTCGACTTGCCGACGTTGGGGTAGCCGACGATGCCGACGTCGGCCAGCAGCTTCATGCGCAGGCGCAGCTTGAAGACTTCGCCGGCCTCGCCAGGGTCGGCGCGTCGGGGCGTGCGATTGGTCGACGAGGTGAAGCGGGCGTTGCCGCGGCCGCCGCGTCCGCCCTTGGCGGCCATCACGCGATCGCCGATACCGACGAGGTCAGCGAACTGGTGGGCGTGGCCGAATTCGTCGATCCGGTAGGCGACAGTCCCTGGCGGGACCGGGAGTTCCAGGTCCTTGCCGGACTTGCCGGTGCGGAGCGCACCTTCCCCGTGCCCGCCGCGTGGGGCGGCGAAATCGGGGTGGAACCGATAATTGACGAGGGTGTTGTGGTGCGGGCTGGCGATCAGGTAGACCGAGCCACCGGCACCACCGTCGCCACCATCCGGGCCGCCGCGGGGAATGAACTTCTCGCGACGGAAGCTGATGGCGCCCCGCCCGCCGGCCCCGGCGCTGACGTCAATGTCGACTTCGTCGACGAACATGCGCGGGTACGGGACGGCCGGGGCCGGTCCCGGAGGGCCTTACTCGGCGGCGACCGGGTGAACGCTGATGAAGCGTCCGCGGGCGCCGTGGTCCTCGAACTTGACCACGCCAGGGATCTTGGCAAAGAGCGTGTCGTCCTTGCCCAGACCGACGTTGAGGCCGGCATTGAAGCGGCGGCCGCGCTGACGGACGAGAATCGACCCGCCGGTCACGACGTTGCCGTCGAACTGCTTCACGCCCAGGCGCTGCGCGTTGCTGTCGCGCCCATTGCGCGAGCTGCCCTGTCCTTTTTTAGTAGCCATGACGTACGTACCCAGTGGCGCCGGGGTCAGCCGGGGTCACCGAAGGGGCGCATCGAAACGCGCCCGTCCCACTCAGAGCAGGATGTCCTTGATCTCGATGCGCGTGTAGGTGGCGCGGTGCCCCTTGGTCCGGCGCATCCCCTTGCGGCGCTTCTTCTTGAACACGCGGATCTTCGGGCCGCGCGACTCGCCGGCCACGGTGCCGACGATGCGGGCGCCCTGCACGAAGGGCGCGCCAACGAGCACGTCGCCGCCGTCCTTGCCCACGAGCAGCACCTGCTCGACGGTGACTTCCTGGCCCGGCTCGAGGCCGACGCGGTCGACGGTAACGGTCGCGCCCGGGGTGACTTTCACCTGGCGGCCGCCGCTTTGAATGATGGCAAACACGGTGGTGGCTCCTGCGTCCTGCACTGGACCCGCGGTTCGGGCCCGACAAAGACGACGAGTGTAGCACGTCCCGCCGGGGCGGGAAACGCGGAAATGCGTCGATGCGGCGTCTGGGACCGACGGCTGTCCAGTCCGACGGTAGGGGCCTCTCTGAGGCGCCCGCCTTTCCGACGGCCCGGCGGGCCGTCCCTACCTATTTCAACAATACACGGGAGCCACGGACGCGGGTCGTGCTCAGCGTGTTGAGGAACGACGGCAGCACCGCGTCCATCTGCTCGAAGAACGACGACAGCGCCGGCACGTTCTGCTGGCTCGGGTACAGCCGTTCCTCGCGGTAGCTCTCCTGGTACAGCACCGAGCCGGTCCGCCCATCGATGAACACCAGCTTGGGCCGCAGGATGTAGCCCTTCCGCTCCATGTAGACCCGCATCGGCACCACCGTCCGGCGCCCGAAGTTGTCGTACACCTCGCGCTCCTGCGTGACGATGCCCGAGGCCTGGTGCGGCCGGAACATCACGGTGCCGGTCACGATCAGCGGCTGCTGGAATTCCTCGCCGATCTTCTTCCAGTAGGCGGCGTTGGCAAACAGCGCCTCGAACGGCTCGAGGTCCTTCTCGTCCGCGATGCGCGTGGGGAACGCCATGCCCGCCGCGACGGGCGCCGCCCCGCCGTTCCCGGCGGCCGGTGCCGGGCCATTGGCCTGGTCGCGCGCCACCTGCTGCAACGGTAGCGGGTCGGCCTCGATCACGCGCAACTTGCTCTTGGTGCGCAACTGGCTGCGCAGGAGCCGCACGGTCTCCATGTTCGCATCGACGTCCTCGGACCCGCCCGAGATGAAGCCGACGACATGGACGCGCGAGAACGGCGTGACGTCCAGCTTGGCCTGGATCGGCGTGTCGATCGGCACCTCGTACATCGAGGTGCAGCCCGCCGTGACCAGGACCGCGCCGAGCGCGAGACTAGCGACCCGAATTCCGCTTGGCGCGATCATTGATTTCCTTGAAGAGATCGTAGTTCTGCTGGATGGAGAGGTTCTGCGGCTCGAGTTCGAGCGCCTTCTCGTACGCTTTGCCGGCCTGCTCGAACTTGCCGAGCTGCTCGTAGGCGATGCCGAGGTTGTTGAACGCGGCCGCGTAGGTCGGATCGATCTCGGCCGCCCGCTCCCATCGGAACACCGCTTCCTGCCACAGGTTCTTCTGCGCCACGGCGATGCCGAACTCGACCTGCGATTGCGCGGTCTTGCGCGCCTGCTCGTCTGCCGACGCCACCGCCGACGCGCACAGCACGAGTGCCAGCGCGCACATCCCGGAACGGAAGTTGGTCATGTGACTGATTGCCACTATACACCTGCGCATACGACGTTCGCGTGGCAGTTCCTGCCACGCGCGAGAGCCCCTGATCCAAAGACGTGCGAGATGTGGCGAAAGCCGGGCTGGCGATGCGTTTGCACCACGGCAGGCCATGACGCCCGATCCCCGCGTCGACCCCGTGGCCGTCGCGCTCGCGGCCGGCGACCAGCCGGCCCGTGCCGCCGGTCGCCTCAAGTCCGAGCTGCGGACCTGGCCCGAGTGTCCGCTCGGCGACGCGCTGATGCTGCTCGCTCGCCACGGCCCCGGCGCCGAGGCGCACTGGCGGGCCGAGGCCGTGCGCACGCTGGCCGGCGCTGATGCCGCCGGCTTCGGCGTCCTCTGGCCGTCCCACCCCGACTACCCGCCGCTCCTGGCGGCGATCGTCGACCCGCCCCTGATGCTCTGGACGCACGGCGACCGCGCCGCGTTACACCGGCCGGTCGTCGCGCTGGTCGGATCGCGCCAGGCGACGCTCGGCGGCCGTGAGGTGGCGGCCGCGCTGGCTGGCGATCTGGCCGCCGCCGGCGTCGTGGTCGCCAGCGGGTTCGCCCGCGGCATCGACGCCGCCGCCCATCGCGCCGCCGCCGCACAGGGCACCACGCTGGCCGTGCTCGGCTGCGGCCTCGACGTCGACTACCCCCGCGACCACGACCGTCTGCGTCACGACATCCTCGTCCGGGGCCTGGTCGTCAGCGAGTTCGCCCCAGGCACGCCGCCGCGTCCCCACCACTTCCCGCTACGCAACCGGGCGCTCAGCGGATTGGCGTCAGCGGTGGTGGTCGTGCAGGCGGCGGCCCGCAGCGGCAGCCTGATCACCGCCCGCCTCGCGCTCGAACAGGGCCGGGAAGTGATGGCCGTGCCGGGCGACGTCCGGACAGGCGCCCACGCCGGCACCCATGCCCTGTTGCGGGACGGCGCCCGACTCGTCGAGCGGGCGGCCGACGTGCTCGAGGAGCTTGGATGGTCTGGGAGCGACCGCCCGCCCGGCAGTCCGATCGGGTCGGTGTGTGGCAACGACGGAGACGGACGGCTCGGCGAGCCGTCCCTGCCTGACGAGCACACAGCGGCGCCCCTGCTGACGCTCCTCGGGCGCGAGGACGGCGTCTCGCTCGACGACCTGCTCGGCCAGACTGGTCGGAATCCTTCGGATTTATTGGGTGAACTGCTCGATCTCGAGCTGGCCGGACTGGTCCGCCGCGACCCGGGTGGCCGGTTCTTGCCCTCGGAACGGAAGTGGTAACGTAGGGTCCGAACGACCATGTCCAAGTCCCTCGTCATCGTCGAATCACCCGCGAAAGCCAAGACGCTGGCCCGCTTCCTCGGCAATCAGTTCCGGGTGGAAGCCAGCGTCGGGCACGTCCGTGATCTGCCCGAGAACGCCAGTGAAGTGCCGGCGTCGATCAAGAACCAGCCGTGGGGCCGCATGGGCGTCGACGTCGACAACGGCTTCAAGCCCTACTACGTCGAGTCGGCCGACCGGAAGCCGCGGCTGCGCGAGCTGAAGGCCGCCGTCAAGGACGCCCCGGAAGTGCTGCTCGCGACCGACCCCGACCGCGAAGGCGAGTCGATCAGCTGGCATCTCCGCGAGGTCCTGAAGCCCAAGGGCGTCGTCAAACGGATCGTCTTCCACGAGATCACCGAGGAGGCAGTGCGCGAGGCCATCGACCACGCCCGGGACATCGACCTCAAGCTCGTCGACGCGCAGGAGAGCCGCCGCATCCTCGATCGGCTGTACGGCTACATGCTGTCACCGGTCCTGTGGAAGAAGGTGCAGACCGGCCTGAGCGCCGGCCGTGTGCAGAGCGTCGCGGTCCGCCTTATCGTCGAGCGCGAGGAGGAACGCCGCGCGTTCCATCGCAGCACCTACTGGGATCTCGACGCGAAGCTGCGCACGGGCGAGACGCAGTTCACGGCGAGCCTGGTGCGCATCGGCGACGAGCGGGTCGCGACCGGCAAGGACTTCGATCCGTCGACCGGCGCGCTCGTCGGCAAGAACGTCCGCCTGCTCGACGAGACCGCCGCCCGGACCTTGCGCGATGCGTTGGCCGGCAAGCTGCCGTGGTCGGTCACCGGCGTCGAGGAGAAGCCGACCACGCAACGGCCGTCGGCGCCGTTCACGACCTCCACGTTGCAGCAGGAGGCGAACCGCAAGCTCGGGTTCTCGGCCGACCGCACGATGAGCGCCGCGCAGCGATTGTTCCAGGACGGCGTCATCTCGTATCACCGCACGGACTCGACGACGCTGAGCGAGAAGGCGCTGCGCGAAGCCTCCAAGGCGATCAAGGACCTGTACGGCGACGCGTTCTACGGCGGTCCCCGGCAGTACCAGACCAAGGTCAAGAACGCGCAGGAAGCGCACGAGGCGATCCGCCCGACCGACTTCGGCCAGACGCCGCAGTCGCTGTCGCTCCCGCCCGACGAGGCGCGTCTCTACGATCTGATCTGGAAGCGCACGGTCGCCTCGCAGATGTCCGAAGCGCGCCTGCTGCGGACCACGCTCGAGATCACCGCGACCGGACCCGACGGCCGCCCGCACGTGTTCACCGCGACCGGCAAGGCGATTCAGTTCGCCGGGTTCCTGCGCGCGTACGTCGAGGGCAGCGACGATCCCGCCAGCGAGCTTGGCGATCAGGAATCCATCCTCCCGAAGCTCGTCGTCGGCGATCAGGTGACCGCGCCCGGCCAGGGGCCGCTGACGCTCGCCGGCCTCGACCCGAAGGCGCACGAGACGCTGCCACCGGCCCGC
>DATJTM010000636.1:0-7984 GCA_035503395.1 Luteitalea sp. | reverse complement strand
TCAGCGGTCAACTGCCGACTCACCGACTGCCGCCTGCCGACGACGTGCCTGGCGCCTCAGCCTGTCGCGCCGAAGCCTTGGCGAATGCGGAAGGGGCGCCCCTACCGACGTAATCACAGCCGGTCGCGTTGGGACAACGGGCCCTACCTCTCAGGAGGGACCGCGTGACATCTGGAAACCGCGCTCGACGGCCGCGCGAGCAGACTTCTGACTTTGAGCTTCAGACTTCTGACTTGCCATCACGGCGGGCCGCGTTGGGACAACGGGCCCTACCTGCATGAGGCCTACGCCATCGCGAGGAGTTGCACGTTCGGGTTCTCGCGCTCGCAGTACTGCAGGTCCCACTCCGACGGGAAGAGCAACACGCGACGGCCGGTGCGATCGGTGGTCGAGAGCACGTTGTTGGGCAGCGTCAGGCGCGTCTGCGAGTCGGCCTGCACCCAGCGCGCGGCAACGTACGAGAGCTTCTCCACTCGGCACGCCACGCCATACTCCTCGCGCATGCGGGCCTCGATGATGTCGAACTGAAGCGCACCGACCACGCCGAGAATCGGATAACGCGCCCCGTGCACCGGGAAGACGACCTGCATGAGGCCCTCCTCCTCCAGCTGCCGCACACCATCGTCGAACTGCTTGAAGCGGACGTCCTGCAACCGCAGCGCGCCGAAGTGTTCAGCCGGGAAGTGCGGAATCGGCGGATACACGACCGGTGCCCCGGCGTACAGCGTATCGCCGATGCCGAAGCGACCCGGGTTCACCAGGCCGACGACGTCGCCGGGGAACGCTTCTTCGATCGTCTCGCGCTCGCGGCCGAAGAAGCGGCTGGGGCGCGACAGACGGACCGGCTGCTCGAGCCGCGTGTTGACGACCTGCATGTCCTTCGTCAGCACGCCTGAGCACACGCGCACGAAGGCGACGCGGTCGCGGTGCTTCGGGTTCATGTTCGCCTGGATCTTGAACACGAATCCGCTGAAGTCCGACCGCAGCGGATCGACAGGCGTGCCGTCCTGCGCGGGCCGCACCTGAGGACACGGCGCGTACTGCACGAGCGCGTCGAGGAACGACTCGAGGCCGAAGTTGGTCAGCGCGCTGCCGAAGAAGACCGGCGTCTGCTTCGCGGCGCGATAGGCCTCGAGGTCGAACTGCGTGCCGGCGGCCTCGAGCAGGTGCACGCCTTCCAGCAACTCGTCTCGGGCCTGCTCGCCGATGTGATCGACGAGCTCCGGATCGTCGGCGCCGGCCACGGTGACCGGCGCCCGACGCGCGCTGCGGGCGATGCGTTCGTAGAAGAGGACTTCGTTGCGACGCAGGTCGTAGACGCCCTTGAAGCGGTCGCCGGTGCCGATCGGCCAGTTCATCGGCGCCGCGGACACGCCGAGCACGCGCTCGATCTCGTCGAGCAGGTCGAGCGGGTCGCGGCCCGGCAGATCCAGCTTGTTGACGAACGTCAGCATCGGCAGCTGCCGGCGGCTGGCGACCTCGAACAGCTTGCGCGTCTGCGTCTCGATGCCCTTGGCGGCGTCGATCACCATCACGACGCTGTCGGCGGCGAGCAGCGTGCGATAGGTGTCCTCGCTGAAGTCCTTGTGGCCCGGGGTGTCGAGGAGCGTCACTCGGCAGCCGTGCAGCTCGAACTCCAGCGCCGCCGACGTGATCGAGATGCCGCGCTCGCGCTCGATGTCCATCCAGTCCGAGACGACGTGGCGCTGCGAGGCGCGGCCCTTCACCGCGCCGGCCAGCTCGATGGCGCCGGCGTACAGCAGCGTCTTCTCGGTGAGCGTCGTCTTCCCGGCGTCGGGGTGGGAGATGATCGCGAAGGTTCGACGCCGCTCCACTTCGCGCCGCAGCGCCTCGGAGACGGCCGGAGCCGGGACGGACATCCCTTCATTGTGCCTGATTCAGGCCGCCCGCCGCGGCCCCGCCCCGCGACCGTGACGCGGGCCGTGGCTGGTCCGGTCTGGTAGCATGGCGCCCAATCCATGCTCACCCTGACCTACGTCACCCTGGCGGTCGCCGGCTGTGGCTATGTCGCCTTTGCCTTCCTGATGGGCCAGGGCTTCGACGGGGATGGCGGCGACGCCGACGGCGGCTTCCACTTCCCGCTGTTCTCGCCGCTCTCGCTCGCGACGTTCCTGGGTGCCACCGGTGCGCTCGGCCTCCTCGCCACGCACGGTCTGCACCTGTCGAATCCGGCGAGCGTCGCGGTCGCCCTGATTGGCAGCCTGCTGTTCACGTACGTGGCCAGCTACGCCGCGTGGCGCGTGCTGGTGTCGTCGACCGGCACGCAGACGGTGCGTGAGCGCGACCTGCTGGGCGCCACCGCCGAAGTGCTGACGCCGATCCCCGAGGGTGGGCTCGGCGAAGTCGTCGCGCTGGTCCGCGGCCAGCGCCACACCGCCCCCGCCCGCACGGCCGACGGCGCTGCCCTCTCCCGCGGCGCCATCGTCATCGTCGAGCGCGTCGCGGGGGTCACGTTGATCGTGCGTCCCGACGTCGCGGCTGTCCGAACGTCCTGAACCGGGAGGGTTCCTTCGTGTCCGAACTGTTCCTGATCTCCGCCGTCCTCGTCCTCGTCGCGCTGGCGGCGGGGCTGGTGCTCGCCTACCTCGCGTTCCTGCGCAAGGCCGGCCCGAACGAGGTGATCGTCGTCTCCGGCCGCGGGCCCGTGCGGTTCATCACCGGCGGTGCCGGTGTCGTGGTCCCGTTGTTCTCGACGTGGAACCGGCTGTCGCTCGAGATCATGACGCTCGACGTCAACACTCCGGAGGTCTACACCTCGCAGGGCGTGCCGGTGATTGTCGACGGCGTCGCGCAGATCAAGATCAGGAAAGACGAGCCGTCGCTACACTCGGCCGCCGAACGCTTCCTCGGCATGAAGCCCGAGGAGATCGTCAAGATCGCCCTCGACACCGTGCAGGGTCATCTGCGCGCCATCCTCGGCACCCTGTCGGTGGAGGACATCTACAAGAACCGCGACCAGTTCGCGCAGAAGGTGCAGGAGATCTCGGCCGGCGACCTCGCCAACATGGGCCTCGGCATCGATTCGTTCACGATTCGCGACATCCGCGACAAGCACGGGTATCTCGAGGCGCTCGGCAAGCCGCGCATCGCCGAGGTCAAGCGGACCGCGGCCATTGCCGAGGCGAATGCCTTCAAGGAGGCCTCGATCGCGCAGGCCGACGCCGAACGCGAGACGCGTGAACGCCAGGCCGAAGCGCTCAAGCTCGCCCAGGAGGCGGAGGCCCGGCGCGATGCGTTCGTGGCCGAAGCCAACGCCGAGAAGGTGCGGCGCCAGAAGGAAGCCGACGCCACCACCAACCGCGCCGCCGAGATCGCCAACTTCCAGGCACAGCAGGCGATCGCCGAGCAGCAGGGGCTGGCCAACCGCAAGCGCGCGGAAGCGGAGATGGCCTACGAGCTCCAGAAGAAGACGATGGAGATCGAGCTGCAGGAGCAGGAGATCAAGCGCAAGGAGAAGGAACTCGACGCGACGATCCGCCGGCAGGCCGACGCCAAGCGCTACGAGACCGAGACGCTGGCCGAGGCCGCCCGTAAGCGCATCGAGGCGGAAGCCGACGCCGAGCGCTCGCGGCTCGAGCGCGTTGCCGAGGTCGAGCGCGCCAAGGGCATGGCCGCGGCAGCGGTCGCGCAGGCTCAGGGTGTGGCAGAAGCGGAAGTCGCCAAGGCGCGCGGCCTGGCCGACGCCGAGTCGCGGCGGGCCCTCGGTCTGGCCGAAGCGCTTGCGATGGAGAAGAAGGCGGAGGCCTGGCAGAAGTACAACGAGGCCGCGGTGCTGCAGCTGCTGGCGCCGATCCTTCCCGGGATTGCGCGCGCCGTCGCCGAGCCGCTGTCACGGATCGACCGGATCACGATGGTCAGCACCGGCTCGGGCAACGACGGGCAGGTGTCCGCCGTGACCAACGAGGTCGCCAAGGTGATCGCGCAGGTGCCGCCGGTCATCGAGTCGCTGACCGGCTTCAAGCTCGATCAGCTGCTGTCGAAGGTAGCGGCGACTCGGGCGACGACCGACGAGACCCAGCCGCCTTCCCCACCGGCGTCACCGCAGCCCTGACGCCATCGCTGTCATGGGGTGCTCGGCGGCCTGCCTATGACAGGCATGGGCCGAGCCTCCGGGCCGCCCTGCACCAAGCTCGAATCCAGGCGGCGCGCCAGCCGGCCGCCTTCTCAGGAGTCCGCCGCCCATGCGCCTGCTTCGCCCCCTTTGCCTCGGAGGTCTCTCCGCCCTCGTCATGGGCGCCATCGCCCTGCAGGCGCAGCCGGCGCAACCGGGCCAGACGCCGCCAGCCGCTGCCGTGAAGACGGACCCGCGACTGGCCACCCTCAAGGCCACCGTCGCAGCCGACGTGAAGTCCGAGGCGATGTTCACCCTCGGGCAGCAGATGAACGACATGGTCTTCAGCTTCGCGGAACTCGGCTTCCAGGAAGTCGAGACGCAGAAATACCTGACGGGCATCCTCGAGAAGGAAGGCTTCACGGTCGAGCGCGGCATCGCCGGCATCCCGACCGCGTGGGTCGCACGGTGGGGCTCAGGTAAGCCGGTGATTGCGCTTGGCTCGGACGTTGACTGCATCCCGCAGGCCTCGCAGAAGCCCGGCGTGGCCTATCGTGATCCGATCGTCGAGGGCGCGCCCGGTCACGGTGAGGGCCACAACTCCGGCACGCCCTTGAACATCGTCGCTGCGGTAGCGGTCAAGCGGATGATGGCGCGCGAGAAGATTCCGGGCACGCTGGTGATCTGGCCCGGCATCGCCGAGGAGCAGCTCGGCACCAAGGCGTATTACGTGCGGGCCGGCGTGTTCAAGGACGTCGACGCGGTGCTCTACAACCACGTCGGGACCAACCTGGTGACGTCGTGGGGCGATACGGCCCTGAGCGGCCTCGTGTCCATCGAGTACACGTTCAACGGCGAGACGGCCCACAGTGCCAGCGCGCCGTGGCGCGGCAAGTCGGCGCTCGACGCGGTCGAATTGATGAACGCTGGCTGGAACATGCGGCGCGAACACCTCCGCCTCCAGCAGCGATCGCACTACGTGATCACCAACGGCGGCGACCAGCCGAACGTCGTGCCCCGTAACGCCAGCGTGTGGTACTTCTTCCGCGAGACCGACGCCGCGGGCATCCGTCGGATGTGGGACATCGGCAACAAGATGGCCGATGGCGCGGCGTTGATGACCGACACGACGGTCACCTCGCGTGTGCTCGGCTCGGCCTGGCCGATTCATTCGAACAAGGCCCTGGCTGAAACCCTCGATGCCAACATCAGGACGGTGGGTCTGCCCGCCTGGAGCGACGCCGACGTCACGCTGGCCAGGGCCACGCAGGCCGAACTCGGCGTCCCGGTGGTCGGATTGGCCACGTCGATTCCGGCGCTGAGTGGCCGACCGGCGATCCCCGACGAGGAGAAGCGCGGCGGCGGCTCCGACGACATCGGCGATATCTCGTGGACGGTGCCGACCGTCACGCTCAGCTACCCCGCCAATTTCCAGGCGGGCCCCGGCCACAACTGGGCCAACGCCATCCCGATGGCGACGCCGATCGCGCACAAGGGGGTCAATCACGGCGCGCAGGTGCAGGCGATGACGGTCGTCGACCTGCTGCTCCGCCCCGACGTCGTGACCGCCGCGAAGGACTACTTCGTCAACGTCCAGACGAAGGACCTCAAATACGCGCCGCTCATCCGGCCGCAGGACACGCCCGCAGTCCACCTGAACAAGGGCATCCAGGACAAATACCGGCCCGAATTGAAGAAGTTCTATTACGACCCGTCGAAGTACAAGACGTACCTCGAACAGCTCGGCATCACGTACCCGACGGTACGCACTGCCGGACAGAAGTCCACGGCGCGGTGAAGCTCTGGGCCGCGTTGGGACAATGGGCCCTACCTGTACGGGGGGCGCCTGGGATGTAGGGCCAATTGTCCCAGCCCAGATTGTCACGTCAACCTTCTCGCTCCGGCGTACTCGACATTGCCGCATTCCGCATTCACACATTCCCAGATTCCATGAAACGACTCCTCCTCTCCGCTCTCGGTATCGCCGCCCTTACCGGCGTGGCGTTGCAGGCGCAGGACGCGCCGAAGCCGCCCGCGACTGCCACCGCTTCCGCCGAGCCGACCATCGCGCCGGCCACGGCGAAGATCGCCGCCCTCAAGACCGCCGTCGCCACCGATGTGAAGTCGCCGGCGTTGTTCACGCTCGGCCAGCAGATGACCGACACCGTCTTCAGCTTCTCGGAACTCGGCTTCCAGGAGTTCGAAACGCAGAAGTACCTCACCGCCATCCTCGAGAAGGAAGGTTTCACCGTCGAGCGCGGCTTCGGCGGCATCCCGACGATGTGGGTGGCGCGCTGGGGCAACGGTAAGCCGGTGATTGCGCTCGGATCCGACGTCGACTGCATCCCGCAGGCGTCGCAGAAGCCCGGAGTGGCGTACCGCGATGCGATCGTCGAGGGCGCCCCCGGCCACGGCGAAGGGCACAACTCCGGTACGCCGCTCAACATCGTTGCGGCGATCGCCGCCAAGCGCGCGATGGAGCGCGAGAAGATCCCGGGCACGCTGGTGATCTGGCCGGGCATCGCCGAGGAACTGGTCGGCACCAAGGCGTACTACGTGCGCGACGGGCTGTTCAAGGACGTCGACGTGGTGCTCTACAACCACGTCGGCAGCGACCTGATCACCTCGTGGGGTGAAGCCCAGGGCAACGGCCTCATCTCCGTCGAGTACACCTTCAACGGCGAGACGGCGCACAGCGCCGGCGCGCCGTGGCGCGGCAAGTCCGCCCTCGACGCGGTCGAGCTGATGAATGCCGGCTGGAACGTCCGTCGCGAGCACCTGCGCCTGCAACAGCGGTCGCACTACGTGATCACCAACGGAGGTGATCAGCCCAACGTGGTTCCCCGCAACGCAGGCGTCTGGTACTACTTCCGCGAGACCAACTACGAGAACATCAAGCGCCTGTGGGAGATCGGCGACAACATGGCCAAAGGCGCCGCGTTGATGACCGACACGACCTGGACGTCACGCGTGCTCGGCTCGGCCTGGCCGCAGCATTACAACAAGCCGCTGGCGCTGACGATGCACGACAACATCAAGGCGGTGGGGCTGCCGACGTGGACCGAGGCGGACCTCACGCTCGCCAGGGCAACGCAAACCGAGCTCGGTGTGCCGGTCGTGGGGCTGGCGACCAAGATCGCAGAGCTGAAGGGTCAGGCGGAGATCCCCGACGACGAGAAGCGCGGCGGCGGATCCGACGACATCGGCGACATCTCGTGGACGGTGCCGACCGTGTCGCTGCGCTTCCCGGCCAACTTCCAGGCGGGTCCGGGCCACAACTGGGCGAACGCCATTCCGATGGCGACACCGATTGCCCACAAGGGCGTCAACTACGGGGCGCAGGTCGTCGCGATGACGGTGGTCGACGTGCTGCTGCGCCCGGACGTCGTGTCGGCCGCGCGCGACTACTTCGCCGTGCAGACGAAGACGCGCAAGTACACGCCGCTGGTGCGGCCGACCGACAAGCCGGCGATCGAACTCAATCGCGGCATCATGGAGAAGTACAAGCCGGAGCTGAAGAAGTACTACTACGACCCGAGCAAGTACAAGACGTACCTCGAACAGCTCGGCATCACGTACCCGACCGTCCGCACGCCTGCCCAGAAGACGACCGCGTCGGGTCAGTAGGGTCGTGTGCTGAGAAGGTCGACGGCCCTATCGGCCGTCGCCGCTTGATGGGCCGTTCGGGGAACGGCCCCTACCAGCGGGATTCTCGACATCGGCTGCGGGGGCATCCGCACGCTCGCCGTAGTCGACATACGGAATCTGGCGGGTAGGGGCGAGTATGAAGTGGCTGGCCAGTCAAGGGCAGATCCGTCCTGCCGCGGTGCGTGCGCGCCGCGTCGCAGGATGTCGTTCGTGCCACGCCCGTACGGATCGCGCTGCTCCGTTCGAGTATGCGCGCTCAGCGGC
>DATJTM010000635.1:0-4970 GCA_035503395.1 Luteitalea sp. | reverse complement strand
GGACGCGGCAGGCGTCGCATCCTGTGTCGAAGCTGTTGTGTGTGAGGAGAACGCTACACCACCTCGGGATCTGACACATCAGCGACCCGGCAGTCGGCAGTCGGCGGGTCGGTAGTCGGCCTTCGAGGTGCCGCGGCCAGGGCGGCAGTCGGCTGGTCGGCGGGTCGGCAGTCGGATGTCAGGCCACGAACGTCAGACGACGAACGACGAACCGACTGGACACTGCCGACTGCCGACTGCCGACTGCCGACTGCCCATTACCCATTGCCCATTGCCGCTAGTGTCCCGTCAATGCTTCGGCGGTGGTGAAGCGCGGTTCGATGTCGACGGGCACACCGGCCAGCTTGTCCAGCACCGCCTGCACCTGAGGACGTACTGTCGCCCTGGCGAGCAGCGCCTGTGCCTTGGTGTAGTCGCCGGTCGCCTGGACCATCAGGATCTCGGTCGTCAGCGCCTTGACGGCGTCTCGGATCTTCGACGGCTCGACCCGGAACGTGCCGTCGGCGTTGACGACGAAGGCGCCGGCATCGAGCAGCGAGTTCAGCTGAATCGCGATGCCGCGTCCGTGCGCCGACGAGGTGCCGAAGCGGATCGATCGGAACGTCGACGCCAGGAAGGTCGTGTACATCGTGTCGGCGATCGTCTTGTCGATCACGCCATCGTCCACGAGCGTCTGCAGCGCCCAGAGACCGGAGATGTCGGCCTTGGCTTCCTCGAGCGTCGAGTACGTGTCCTTCAACTGCGCGCGCACCGTCGTCGGCTGCCCCTTGACGGTGATGGCCTGCGGACCGAGGCCGTGCATCAACTCGTGCATCAGGATGTGGGTGAAGAACGCGTCGAATTGCACCGTGCCGCGATCGGCCTCCGGCAGCGCGCGGCTCGCAATCGGCTGCAACACCAGGCGGAACTTCGCCTCCTGCGTGTTCTTCAGCATCGTCCGCTTGGTGCCCTTGGCGGCGACCACGCGTTCGTCGTTCGGCAGGTTGAAGGCGGCGGTCTGCACGCCGCGGTTGCCGTCGCCGGCGCTGAACAGGACGTTGACGACGCGGATGGGCGACAGGGCGCCGAGCTTCGGATTGCGGAACTTCGGGTCGAGCGGCAGACGGTTTTCGAGGCCCTGCAACTGGCTCGAGAATTTCGTGAGCTTGGCCGTCTCGGCGTCGTCGCGCACCGTGATGAACGCCTCATAGGCGGCCTTGGCGGCAAACCACGTGTCCTCGTAGACCTCGTAGGGGCCGATGGTCGGCTCGACCGCCCCCTCGAGTTCCATCCACGCCACGTCGCTGGCGTAGTAGTCGTTGCTGAGGAAGGCCTCCGCGCGCGTCTCGAGGAAGCGCTTGAGGGTCGGTTGCGCGGTCGCCGCGGCGGCCGCGCGCAAGTGGTCGGCGACGAGGGCGAGCTCGCCCTGGTACTCCACCGAATACGGGACCGTGAGGAAGCGCCCGTCGGCGCCGCGGCGAATCGTCGTGAAGAAGCCCTGGGCCTGGGCGCGGGCGGTGGGAGAGAGGCCGGCCAGGTACTGCTCGACCTGCGCCTTGGTCGCCCCGGCGGGATAGAAGTTGGCGCCTCCCGGCTTGTCGCCGACGCCGTCGATGAAGGGCGCGTCGCCGTCGAGCCGCGACCAGGGGCCCTTGTTGAGGACGAAGTACCGGAGGCGGCCGGGGCCGGCGGCGGTGCGGTCCTGCTGTAACTGGAGCAGCATCGACGGGCCGCCCGCCCAGACCTGGCGCAGGAACAGGCCGTCCAGCCCCCGTGCGGCTTCGATCAGGTGGCGAAGGGCCGCGCGTTCACTTTCCGGGAGCTTCGAGACGTCGGCGCCGATGTCGGCCGGGGCAAAACGAGCCGCCCTGGTCGACAGTTCGTCGGTCGGCGCCGGCGTCGCGGCAGCCGGTGGCGAGGCCGTCCCGGCGGCCGGCGGCGGCTCCGGTTGGCGGCAGGCCGAGGCCCCGATGGCCGTCGCCAGGACGGTGATCGCGAGGCCATTCCGGGCGGTCCGAGCGCGACTGGTACCCATCATGCCGCGAATGATAATGTAAGGCGTTGTTCATACCCCGGCGGGCTGCCCGAGCGGATTCCGCCGAGCCCTCCCCGGCCCAGAGGACTCTGACTTCCATGACCAACGGCCCCCAGGACGTCCAGGACGTAACCGCGATTGAAACGCAGGAGTGGCTCGATTCACTCGAATGGGTGATTCAGAACGGTGGCCCGAGCCGCGTCGCCCAACTGCTCCGCGACCTCGAAACGCACGCGCGCCGCAAGGGCGTGCCGCTGGACTTCACGCCGAACACCCCGTACATCAACACGATCAGCGCCGAGCAGCAGGGTCCGTTCCCCGGCAGCCGCGAGATCGAGCGCCGCATCAAGAGCCTCGTCCGCTGGAACGCGCTGGCCATGGTCGTGCGGGCCAACAAGAACTCGGACGGCATCGGCGGCCACATCTCGACCTTTGCCTCGTCGGCGACGTTGTACGAGGTGGGGTTCAACCACTTCTTCCGCGGGCCTGACCACGCCGACGGAGGCGACCTGGTGTTCTTCCAGGGCCACGCCTCGCCGGGCATGTACGCCCGGGCCTTCCTGGAAGGCCGCCTGACGCAGCAGCACCTCGACAACTTCCGCCGCGAACTGGCCGACGGCGGCGGGTTGTCCTCCTACCCGCACCCGTGGCTGATGCCGAACTTCTGGCAGGCGCCGACGGTGTCGATGGGCCTCGGCCCGATCATGGCCATCTACCAGGCCCGCTTCTGGCGGTACCTGGAAGCGCGCGGCCTGAAGAAGACCACCAACAACAAGGTGTGGGCCTTCCTCGGCGACGGCGAGACCGACGAGCCGGAAACGCTCGGCGCCCTCACGCTGGCCTCGCGCGAGAAGCTCGACAACCTGATCTTCGTCATCAACTGCAACCTGCAGCGGCTCGACGGCCCGGTGCGCGGCAACGGCTCGATCATGACCGAGCTGGAGGGCGCCTTCCGCGGCGCTGGCTGGAACGTCATCAAGGTCATCTGGGGCACCGAGTGGGACGAGCTGCTCGCCCGTGACAAGACCGGCCTGCTGGCCCGTCGCATGGCCGAGATCGTCGACGGCGAATACCAGCGTCTCTCGGTGTCCGACGGCGCCTACATGCGCAAGTCGTTCTTCGGGAAGTACCCGGAACTGCTCGAGCTCGTGAAGCACCTGTCCGACGACCAGCTGAAGAAGCTGCGGCTCGGCGGCCACGATCCCGAGAAGGTCTTCGCGGCATACAAGGCGGCCACCGAGACCAAGGGCAAGCCGACCGTCGTGCTCGCCCGCACGATCAAGGGCTACGGCCTCGGCGAGACCGGCGAAGGCAAGAACCCCACCCACCAGCAGAAGAAGCTGAACGAAGAGGAAGTCCTCAGCTTCCGCACGCGCTTCAACATCCCGCTCAGCGACGACGATGTCGTCAAGATGCCGTTCTACAAGCCGGCGGAAGACAGCGCCGAGCTGACGTACATGAAGCAGCGGCGCGAGCAGCTGGGCGGCTACCTGCCGCAGCGCCGCACCGATGCCGAGGCACTCTCGCTGAGTGGTGTCGAAGAGGCGTTCGCCGAGTTCCTCAACGGCTCGGACGGTCGCAGCATCTCGACCACGATGGCGTTCGTGCGCATGCTGACCAAGCTGCTGCGCGACAAGGAATTCGGCAAGCTGGTGGTGCCGATCGTCCCCGACGAGGCGCGCACCTTCGGCATGGAGGCGCTGTTCCGCCAGGTCGGCATCTATTCGGCGCTCGGCCAGCTGTACGAGCCGATCGACAGCGACCAGCTGCTGTACTACAAGGAAGCCAAGGACGGGCAGATCCTCGAAGAGGGGATCACCGAGGCCGGATCGATGTCGTCGTTCATCGCCGCGGGTACGGCGTACGCGACGCACGCGATCAACACGATCCCGTTCTACATCTACTACTCGATGTTCGGCTTCCAGCGGGTCGGTGACCTGATCTGGGCGGCCGGCGACATGCGCTGCCGCGGCTTCCTGCTCGGCGGCACGGCCGGACGCACGACGCTGAACGGCGAGGGCCTGCAGCACCAGGACGGCCACAGCCACCTGATCGCCTCGTCGGTCCCCAACTGCATTTCCTATGACCCGGCGTTTGCGTACGAAATCGCCGTGATCATCAAGGAAGGCCTGCGGCGGATGTACCGCGAGAAGGAGAGCGTCTTCTACTACCTGACGCTCATGAACGGCAACTACGCGATGCCGGCGATGCCGAAGGGCGCCGAAGAGGGCATCCTGAAGGGGCTGTACAAGTTCTCCTCCTCGACCCTCAAGAAGCCGAAGGCCAAGGCGCAGCTGCTCGGCAGCGGTGCGATTCTGCCCGGCGTGATCGAGGCGGCGACGCTGCTCGAGAAGTACGGGGTGGCGGCCGACGTGTGGAGCGTCACCAGCTACGTCGAACTGCAGCGCGACTGCATCGCGGTCGACCGCTGGAACCTCCTGCACCCCGCCGACGCGCCGCGCACCTCCTGGGTGCAGCAGCAGCTCGGTGGCGCCCCGGGCGTCGTCGTGGCGACCTCCGACTACGTGAAGCTGATGTCCAACGGCATCGACCATCACGTGGCGCAGCCGATGGCCTCGCTCGGCACCGACGGCTTCGGTCGCAGCGAGAGCCGTGAAGCGCTGCGTGATCACTTCGAGGTCGACGCCAAGCATGTCGTCGCCGCGACGCTGTCGCTGCTGGCGCGCGAGAAGCAGATCGACCTTCAGGTCGCCCAGCAGGCGTTCAAGGACCTGGGCATCAACCCGGACAAGCCGAACCCGGCCACGGCGTAATTGCCACTCGTCCCGGAGCCGCGGCGCGCGGCCCGGCGAAGGTAGGGGCGCCTCTGCGGAGGCGCCCGTGACTCGGACCAGGACTCACGCAACAGGCATGGCAGAAGCGCTCATGGCCAACGAATTCGTGCTGCCCTCGCTTGGCGACAACGTCAAGGCGGGCGATGTGCTCAAGGTGCTTA
>DATJTM010000634.1:0-17149 GCA_035503395.1 Luteitalea sp. | reverse complement strand
CGTTGTCGTCGAGGGTCAGGTACGCGAAGATCTTGTCCTTGTCGAACAGATAGTCGCAGACCGTCACCTGGCTGAAGAGATCGCCCTGCCGCAGGGTTTCCTGCTGGCGATGCCGAGCCAGGAGATGGAAGAGCTGCGCCTGAAAAGCGGCGCCGCTGCGACGCGCGCGGCGGTCGGCAGCAAACGGATTTTCGCCGTCGTCGAGGACGAGGCTGGCGTCGAGGCGCTGACCGAGTCGTTCGGCGAGGACGGCCTTACCGACACCTGGAGGGCCCTCGATCGCGAGGTAGCGGGCGTCCAAGATGGCGCGCAGTATACCCGAGGCGCTCCGGGCTGCCTCCGACCCGCGTGCTAGCATGCGCGCGAGTGATGATGCGTCGCCTGCTGCCCCTCGCGGTGGCGGCGGTGGCCACCGCTTGTGCGTCGGCTCCGCCCCCTCCTCCTCCCGTCGTCGCGCCCCAGACGTTCGACGCCAAGATGACCAGCGTGCTGCGGCTGGAGGATCACCGGATCCTCGACGATCCGCAGGCCCATCCCCCGGCGCCGCCGCCCGGCGTCGACCGTCGCGGCCGTCCGCTGCCGTCGGCTGAACCACCGCCCGCGCTCGATCTGGTGACGCTGCTTGGCGACACGGATGCGCGTGTCCGTCGTCGCGCGGCGCTCGCGATCGGACGGGTCGGCCTGCCAGCCGGCGTCGCTCCGCTCGTCGCGAAACTTCAGGATCCGGATGCCGAGGTTCGCGCGATGGTCGCGTTCTCGCTCGGACTGCTTGGTGACGGCGCGGCCGTCGATCCGCTCGTCGGTGCGCTCGGCGATCCCAACGCGCTCGTGAAGGGACGGGCGGCGCACGCGCTCGGATTGATCGGCCCCGAGAAGGCCGCGAAGGCAGCGACGCCGATTGGCGCGATGGTGAAAGCGCTCGTCGATGGCGGCGCGATTGGCACGGCGCCAGCCGACGACGAGCCGAAGCTGTCGCCCGAGGCCGAAGCCGTGCGCCGCGGTCTGATGGCGCTCACGTCACTCAAGAGTTACGACGGCCTGGCGGCGGCCGTCCTCGACGCGCAGGGACGACCGCGCACCGGATGGTGGCCCGTGGCGGCGGCCTTGTCGCGGATCGGCGACGATCGCGCCGTCCCCGCCCTCATCGAACTCGCGTCGTCGCCGTCGCCGTACGCTGCCGGCTACGCCGTGCGTGGGCTCGGCGAGCGCAAGGCGACCAGCGCGACCGCCACGCTGTTGCCGTTGCTCGACGCCAACCGCCAGGTGCATCCGCAGGTGCGCGTATCGGCGGTGCGTGTGGCCGGGCAGCTTCGTGAGCGTCGCGCGATCGCGCCGCTGCTCGCGCTGCTGCGACAGAAGGGCGTGTCGCAGGGACTCGAGCTGGAGATCCTCGCTTCGCTCGGCGCGCTCGAAGCGGACGAGGCGGAAGACGACTTGATCGATCGCCTGACGGTGCGGTCGCCCTTCATCCGCGCCGCCGCGCTGCGGGCGCTGGCACGGGTCGACGCGCTGTCGTTCACGACCGTGCTGTCTGGGCTCGATCCGGACGGCGACTGGCGTGTGCGTGCGGCGTTGGCCGACGCGCTCACGACGCTGTCGCCCGAGAACGCGACGCCGATGCTCGAACGGCTGCTGAACGACAAGGACGCTCGCGTCCTGCCGGCCGTTCTGCGGGCCTGGAGCACGTTGAAGCTGCCGGGGCTCGAGAAGCACCTCACGACGGCGCTGACGCGCGACGACATCGGCATCCGCACCGAGGCGGCCTCGATCGCCGGTGCGCAGAAGATCGCGTCGCTCCGTGAGCCGCTGCTGGCGGCGTATCAGCGCTCGAAGAGTGACAGCAGTGACGATGCGCGGTGGGCGGCGTTGACGGCGCTGGCGGCGATCGACCCGGCCGGGGCGCGCGCGTCGATGGAAGAGACGCTGGCCGATCGCGACTGGGCGATGCGGTTGCGCGCGGCGCGCTGGCTCGTCGCGCAGGATGCGACGAGCGACGCGTTGACGCGGATCCGTCCGGCTCCGGTGTCGGCGGCGCCCGATCTCTATGCGGCGCCGCGATTGACCGGGCCGCCGTATTCGCCGCAGGTCTACATCGAGACGGCCAAGGGCACGGTGCAACTGCAGATGGCGGTGCTCGACGCGCCGCTCACGGTCGAGAACTTCGTGACGCTGGCGCGGAAGGGTTACTTCGACGGGCTGCAGATCCACCGCATGGTGCCGGCCTTCGTCGTGCAGGACGGCGATCCGCGCGGCGACGGCAGCGGCGGCCCCGGGTACAGCATTCGCGACGAGCTCAACGATCTGCCGTACCACCGCGGCACGCTGGGCATGGCGCTGGCCGGTCCCGACACCGGTGGCAGCCAGTGGTTCATCACGCACGCACCGCAGCCGCACCTCGAGGGACGCTACACGGTGTTCGGACAGGTGGTGAGCGGGATGGAGGTCGTCGACCAGCTCGAGGTCGGCGACACGATCACGCGGATCCGCGTGTGGGACGGGGTCACGGCGCCAGAGTAATTTCAGAATTGCGGAATTTCAGAATTTCACCACCTTCAGCTATGCGTCGAAGGTTGGCGGTGCTGATGAAATTTTGAAATTCTGAACTTCTGAAATTGTCTGGCTGACAACGAAAAGGGGCGCGGTGGTGCCGCGCCCCTGGCAGTGCTCATCCACACGCACCGCTATCGCTTCTTGGCTGCTTTCTTCGTGGCCTTGGCTGCCTTCTTGGCGGCCTTCTTGGCTGCTTTCTTGGCCATGACGTATACCCCCTTTCCAGGTGGTCTAGTCGGCCGGCCGCTCGCAGGCTCGCGCGTGCGCTCGCAACGCTGTCTCCCGTGCACCACTGCCCGTGAATGACGGAAGCGAACAGCCGTTCGTTGCGGCCGGAAAATGGCCGGCGGCCGCCGGTGAGACTGGCAGCCGCCGCATGTCCAACTGTCGGGCGTCGCGCCCATAGCCCGTGAGGGCGAAGGCGGACACCCGATGCGGCGTGGCGACGAGCGCCAATGCCGCTACTGACTTACCGCTTCTTCGCGGCCTTCTTCGTGGCCTTCTTGGCGGTCGTCTTTGCCGCGGCCTTCTTGGCTGCCTTCTTCGCCATTCTTCCTCCTCTGGCTGGCGGTGCTCTTTAACCCGTGGACCGTCATTGGCCCATCACAACAGGTGGATTGAGCTACCCTGCCTCACACAAGATGTAGATTATGGATGAGAAAATTGCCTTGTCAAGCACAAAGAAGGCGTGCTTGTCAAAATTTTCGAACCCACCGCGGACGAGCCGGCTAGTGCAAAACGCTGAGCCTTGTCAAACTTGACAAATCAAACCAACCACTTACCTTCCGCGGCCGCCTGTGGACGAGCGAATGAGCGTGGTTTTCAAGGGGGCTGGTCGCCGCCGCGTCGATTTCGCGTAAGTGAAATCGCACTGTTCTGGCGTTGCCGCTGGCGGGTGGTTTCGAGCCTCGCGATCGGGCGTGCGACGGCCGTCGAACGAGCGTCGAACGTCCTCGAAGGAGGGCAGCGACGTCGACCCGCTTGACGTCGGTCGCGAAAGTCGTGGTACCTGCGACGACCGTCGCGCCCGTGGCTGACGGTCGTGTGAAGAGGGAGGCTCGTCGGCAGGACGCCGACGAGTGATCAGAACGCGGAGACGCGCAGCTGCTGCTTGGCGGCGTGCCGCTCGAGCGCAAGTTGCACGAGTCGATCGACGAGCTCGGGATACGACACGCCGGTCGCCGCCCACAGCTTGCTGTACATGCTGATCGTCGTGAAGCCGGGCATCGTGTTGATCTCGTTCAGGAACACGTCACCGGTGCCACCATCGACCAGGAAGTCGACGCGACTCAGTCCGGCCGCATCGATCGCCTTGAACGCATCGATCGCCAGCGCCTGCAGGCGCGATCCCGTCGCGTCGTCGACGTCGGCGGGGATGCTCAGGCGGCTGGCGCCGTCGAGATACTTCGCTTCGTAGTCGTAGAACTCGCGCGAGGGCACGATCTCGCCGGGCACCGACGCGATCGGGTCGTCGTTGCCGAGCACCGCCACTTCGATCTCGCGCGCCTGCGGCACCGCCGCTTCGACGACGACCTTGCGGTCGTATTCGGCAGCGAGCTTGAGCGCCTCGATCAGCTCGTCGGCGTTGCGCGCCTTGCTGATGCCGACGCTCGATCCGAGATTGGCCGGCTTGACGAAGAGCGGGAAGCCGAGATGCGCGGCGAGCTCGGCGGCGACCTCTTCGACAGCGGCGAGCACGCGGCGACGCGAGACGACGTCGTACGCGCACTGCGGCAGGCCATGCGCGGCGAAGACGCGCTTCATGATCGCCTTGTCCATCCCGACGGCCGAGGCGAGCACGCCGCAGCCGACGTACGGGACGTTGGCCAGTTCGAGCAGGCCCTGGACCGTGCCGTCCTCGCCATGCGGGCCGTGCAGCACCGGGAAGATCGCGTCCAGGCCGACCCCGGTCACCAGCGCCCGCGGCTCATCGTCGCCGCGCGAAATCGAGCGATCGATCGCGAGGATGGTTTCCTCGCTCGGCCGCGGCAGCAGGTGGACCTCACGGCCGGCCCGCAGCAACTTCATCTCCGAGCGCGTCTGTTCGATGACTTCGGAGGCGGAGGCGGCAGTGGGAGGTTTGTCGGCCAGCGCCCAACGCCCGTCGCGATCGATCCGGATGGGCACCGGTTCGTAGCGACTGCGATCGAGGTTGGCCATGACCGCGGCGGCCGAGGCGACCGACACTTCGTGTTCGCCCGAGCGGCCACCGTAGATGACGCCCACGCGCAGTTTCTTCAAGGTCTCGAGGGTCCGGGAAGGCGGCCGGAAGCGGCCAATGGATGCCGTAGTATAGCCGAATGCCCGGGGCCTTCGGATTCACCCTGACGGGCCAGGACGGGCAGGCGCGGACGGGTACGCTGTCGACCCCGCACGGGGTCGTCGAGACGCCGGCCTTCATGCCGGTCGGTACGCGCGGCGCCGTCCGCGGGGTGACCCAGCGGGCCCTCGAAGCGGCCGGCGCCCAGATCGTCCTCGCCAACACCTATCATCTCTACCTGCGGCCCGGCGACGACCTGATCGCCGAGCGGGGCGGCCTGCACCGGTTCGTCGGCTGGCCCGGCCCGATGTTGACCGACAGCGGCGGCTACCAGATCTTCAGCCTCGGCCCGCTCGTCTCGATCACCGAGGAGGGCGCCCGCTTCCAGTCGCATCTCGACGGGTCGCGTCATGCCCTCACGCCCGAGCGGGTCGTCGACATCCAGGCCCAGCTCGGCCCCGACATCGCGATGGTGCTCGACGAGTGTCTCGCGGCGCCGGCCAGCGAGGCCGCCTCGGCGGCGTCCCTCGACCTCACGCTCCGCTGGGCCCGCCGCGCCCGTGACCGTTTCCTGCAGTTGCGCGACGGGCGCGTCGATGGCGTGACCGTCTCCACTCCCGGCCAGGCGCAGTTCGGCATCGTCCAGGGCGGGGTCTACCGGCACCTGCGCGAGCGCAGTGCCGAGGCGCTGCAGGCGATCGGGTTCGAGTCGTATGCCATCGGCGGCCTCAGCGTCGGCGAGTCCGTGGAGACCATGTATGAGGTGGTCGGCTACACGACGCCGTGGCTTCCGGTCGACAGGCCCCGCTATCTGATGGGCACGGGCATGCCCGACGATCTGGTGGAGTGCGTGGCTCGCGGCATCGACATGTTCGACTGCGTGCTGCCGACCCGCAATGCCCGCAACGGCCAGGTCTTCACGGCCGACGGCCCCCTCAACCTGCGCAACGCCCGCTTCGCGCGCGACGATCGGCCGATTGCGGAGGACTGCCCGTGCGACACCTGCCGGCGCCATTCGCGCGCCTATCTGCGGCATCTCTTTCACAACAAGGAGATGAACGCGGGCACGCTGGCAAGTGTCCACAATCTCGTCTTTTACCTTGACACCCTCCAGCGGATCCGACAGGCTATCGGTTTCGGGAGGTTCGAGCAGTACAGGCAGGACTTCCACCGCCGCTTCTCCCGAACACCCCCGAGTTCTTGATGCTTTCCGTGAGTGCCTTCGCTCGACCGCTGTTCGCCATGGCGACGCCGGCCGACCCCAATGCCAGCCCCTGGCTGTCGCTGCTGCCTTTCGTCGTCATCCTCGGCATCTTCTATGTGCTGGTGCTGATGCCGATGAAGAAACGCCAGCAGAAGGTCGCCGACTTCCAGAGCGCGTTGAAGATCGGTGACAAGGTCATCACCACGGGTGGCATCTACGGCACCATCACCCGGCTGGGGGAGCAGCACATCCAGCTCCAGATCGCGCCGAACGTCCGCATCGACGTGGCGCGCGCCGCCATCGGCGGACTGCAAGGCCAGGATCCGGTCGTGCCCGATCAGGGCGCTGCGTAATCGCTCATGACAAGCAACCTTCGCTGGAAGCTGATCGCCATCCTCGCGGTGATCGCGCTGGCCGTTTTGGCCTTCTATCCGCCCAAGGACAAGGTCAGGCTCGGCCTCGACCTCAAGGGCGGCGTCCACCTGGTCCTTCGCGTCCAGACCGACGATGCGCTGAAGCTCGAGACCGAGACGAGCGCCGAGCGCCTGCGCGACGAACTGTCGCGCCAGGGTGTGACGGTCGGGTCGGTCGCGGCGCAGGACGTCAGGTCCTTCCGCGTCGAAGGCGTGCCCGGTGACCGCGATGCCGACTTCCGGCGCATCGCCGAGGAGTGGGTCGGTGTGTCGTTCGACCGCAGCTCGTCGGCCGGCGGCGTCTACACCTTCACGCTGAAGACGGCGCAGGTCACGCGTCTCCGGCAGGAAGCGGTCGCGCAGGCGCTGCAGACCATCGAGCGCCGTGTCAACGAACTCGGCGTCGCCGAGCCGATCGTGGCCCCGCACGGGGATGGCGACCAGATCCTCGTGCAGATGCCCGGCGTCACCGACGTCAGCCGCGCCAAGGAGATCATCCGGTCGACGGCCCTCCTCGAGCTGAAGATCGTCGAGGACGGCCCGGCCCCGAGCCGCGAGGCGCTGCTCGCCGCGCGCGGTGGCCAGGTGCCGCCCGATCTCGAGGTCGTGCCGGGTGCGAGCGAGGCCGGTGGGACCGGCCCCGTGTTCTATCTCGTGAAGCGCGTGGCCGGCATCACCGGTCGCGACCTGCGCAACGCGCGCGGGTCGCTCGACGAGAACAACCAGCCGGCCGTCAGCTTCTCGCTCAACCAGCAGGGCGCCGACAAGTTCGGCCAGCTGACCGCCCAGAACATCGGGCGCCAGCTCGCGATCATCCTCGACGGCCGCATCCAGAGCGCGCCGACGATTGAAGGCCGCATCTACGACGAGGGCCGCATCTCCGGCTCGTTCACGCAGCAGGAAGTGCAGGACCTGTCCTTGACGCTGCGCTCAGGCGCGCTGCCGGCCAGCCTCACGTACCTGGAGGAGCGCACGGTTGGCCCGTCGCTCGGGCAGGACTCGATCAGAGCCGGCGTGCTCGCCTCGTTCATCGGCCTCGGCCTGGTCACCCTGTTCATGCTGGCGTACTACAAGCTGTCGGGCATCAACGCGCTGCTGTCGGTCTCGCTGAACCTGCTGATCCTGCTCGGGTTCATGGCGTACATCGGTGCCGTGATGACCCTGCCCGGCATCGCCGGCTTCATCCTCACGATCGGCATGGGTGTCGACTCCAACGTGCTGATCTTCGAGCGCATCAAGGAGGAGATGGCGGCCGGCAAGTCGGCCCGCGGCGCCGTCGCCGCCGGCTTCGACCGCGTCTTCCTGACGATTCTCGACACCCACGTCGCGTCACTGATCTCCGCGGCATTCCTGTTCCAGTTCGGCACCGGGCCCATCCGGGGCTTTGCAACCACCCTGTTCTTCGGGCTGTTGGCCAACGTGTTCACGGCAGTGTTCGTGTCGCGCACGCTGTTCGAACTCATCCTGTCGCGCCGTCCGCAGGCCGCGAAGTTGAGCATCTGAGGGCGCCATGGATCTGTTCACGAACGCCAACTACAACTTCACGAAGTGGCGCTGGCACGCCATCGCCTTCTCGGCGCTGATCGTCCTGCTGGGCCTGGTCCAGATCGCGCGCCAAGGGATGCCGCTCGGCATCGACTTCTCGGGCGGCACCATCGTCATCCTGAAGTTCCAGCAGGCGACCTCCGAGCAGCAGGTGCGTGATGCGCTCGACACGCTGCCGGGCGAGAAGGTCGTGCAGCAATACGGAGCCGCGACCAACAACGAGGTCCTGATCCGCCTGCCGCAGGCCGCGCAGGGCGAGCAGGGCACCAGCCTCGAGCAGGGCGCCCGTCAGGTGATGGACGCGGTGAAGGCCGCCAACATCGGCCAGTTCACGGTGACCAGCACCGAGATCGTCGGCCCGGTGATCGGCAAGGACCTGCAGCGCAAGGGCATCTACGCGACGCTCGCCAGCATCCTCGGCATCACGCTCTACATCGCCTTCCGCTTCCGGCCGTCGTTTGCGGTCGGTGCGATCGCCGCGACGCTGCACGACGTCATCGTCACGTTCGCGTTCCTGACGTTCTTCGGCTACGAGCTGTCGCTGAACATCATCGCGGCCATCCTCACGATCACCGGCTACTCGGTCAACGACACGATCGTCATCTTCGACCGCGTCCGCGAGAACGCGCGGACGATGCGTGGTGTGGCGCTGGAGCAGCAGGTCAACACGGCGGTCAACCAGACGTTGAGCCGCACGATCATCACGGCCGGCACGACGTTCCTGTCGGTGCTGGCGCTGTACCTGTTCGGCGGCGAGGTGCTCGAGGGCTTCGCCTTCACGATGCTGGTCGGCATCGTCAGCGGCACCTACTCGACGGTGTTCATCGCGTCGTCGATCGCGATCGCGTTGAGCAAGAACGTGGTGCAGCCCGCGGCGCCGGCGCGTGCCGTCGCCAGCGAGCGGCCGCGTCGTCGCGAGCGGCGGAACGTCTAGCCCGTCGTGCCGGTGCTCCTGGCCGCGGTCCTGCTCGGGGTCGTGCAGGGACTCACCGAGTTCCTGCCGGTCTCCAGTTCCGCGCATCTGATCCTGGCCCGTGCGTTCTTCGGCTGGGACGACAGCGGCTTCGGCCTGGCGTTCGACGTCGCGACGCACGTCGGGACGCTGCTCGCCATCTTCGTCTACTTCCGCGAAGACATCATCGCCATGATCCGCGCGCTGCCCGGCGCGCTCACCGGCACCGATCAGGACTCACGGCGGATCCGCCTGATTGCCATTGGCACCATCCCCGTCGTCATCGTCGGCGGGCTCGGCGCGGACGCCATCGAGGCGCACCTGCGGACGCCGCAGGTGGCGGCGGTGACGCTGGCGATCGGGGCCGTGCTGTTCTTCGTGGTCGAACGTGTCGGCGCGCAGTGGCGGCAAGACGATCGCGGCATGAGTGCGGCGCAGGCGCTGGTCTTCGGGCTGGCACAGTCGACGGCGCTGGTGCCCGGCGTGTCGCGATCGGGATCGACGATCGTGGCCGGCATGTTGATGGGATTCACGCGGGCCGGCGCTGCCCGCTTCGGCTTCCTCCTAGGCATCCCGGCGATCCTCGCGGCGGCGGCCAAGGAAGCGCTGAAGTTCCGGCACGTCGGCCTCGCGCCGGGTGACGCGACGTTGTTCCTCGTCGGCGGCGTCACGGCCTTCATCGTCGGCTACCTGACGGTGCGCTTCTTCATGCGGTACCTGGCCAATCACCGCCTCGATCTGTTCGCCTGGTATCGCCTCGGGCTGGCGGCCACGGTTGTCGTCTGGCTGGCGGTGCGCTAACCGTGTGGAACTACCTGCGCCGACGGTTCGTGGCCGGGTTCTTCGTCACCGTGCCGCTGGCCCTGAGCGTCGCGGCCCTCGTCTGGATCTTCGGGCTGGCCGACGCGATCACGTCGCCAATCGTCGAGCGCCTGCTGGGCCGTCGGGTTCCGGGGCTGGGCATCGCGGTGACCGGCGCCGGCATCCTGCTGGCGGGCATCTTCGCCGCCAACGTGATCGGGCGTCGGCTGCTGCAACGGGCCGAGTACTACCTGCTGCTCGTGCCGCTCTTCCGTTCGATCTACGCCCCGGTCAAGCAACTCGTCTGGGCGTTCAACCCACAGAATGAGTCGGGCTTCAAGCGTGTGGTCCTCGTCGAGGAACCACAGCGCGGGATGGTGCTCGGGTTCCTGACGCGCGAGCTGACGGTGGCGGGGACCGATGGCACGGCCGAGGCGTGGATGGCGGTGTACGTGCCCACCAACCATCTCTACCTGGGCGACGTCCTGCTCTATGAGCGTGATCGGGTGCGCTTCCCGGATCTCACGGTAGAAGAGGGGCTTCGCATCTTCCTGACGGGCGGGATGGCGTTGCCGGACGCGGTGGTCGCACCACCTGCGTTGACAGGCGCCAAGCCACCCGCGTAGCATCCCGCTTCTGCGATCTCAGCCGCGCGCCGGATGCGTTGCGGATGACGCGGCTGTGACGAGCACACCGGGCCTGGTGTGCCTCGAGGTCAGCCATGAAAATTTCGACCATGGAACCATGGTCCGAATCGCAAAAACCGGTGTCAAAGAGGACATCAGGTTTCGTTGACACTGTTTTTTTGCTGTCGCTATAATCGCCGCCTCACGACGGGAACACTCGTGCAGCGTCTGGGTCGGTAGGAGGACAGGCCAGTGCCGAAAGACATGTTTGGGGACGTGGTCGATCCGTCCATCAAGGTCGGATCGCAGAAGTGGTACACGGTCCCTGTCTCCATCCTGGTCCACATGGTGATTGTGGGCGGGGTGATCATCGTCCCGCTGATGGCGATGGACGCGTTGCCGGATGCGCCAACGATGATGGCGTTCTCGGCAGCTCCGCCTCCGCCACCACCGCCACCCCCACCGCCGCCGCCGCCCCCTGCGGCTGCTGCGCCGACCCCGACGCCGACGCCGGTCACCAATCCGAACGCCGCGCCGATCGAGCCGCCGAAGGAAATCAAGCCCGAGGCCCCGGCCCCGCCTGCCGCCAACATCGGCGTCGGCGTGCCCGGCGGTGTCGAAGGCGGGATTCCGGGTGGCGCTCTGGGTGGCGTCGTCGGTGGTTTGCCGTCGGCCCCGCCGCCGCCGGCCCCGCCGCCGCCCCCGACGCAGCCGGTCCGGGTGGGTGGCAACATCGCGCCGCCGAAGAAGACCCGCGACGTGAAGCCGGTCTACCCGCAGATCGCGCAGTCGGCTCGTGTGGCCGGCGTCGTGATCATCGAGGCGACGATCGGACCGAACGGGCAGGTCCAGAACGCGCGCGTGCTCCGCAGCATCCCGCTGCTGGACCAGGCCGCCCTCGACGCCGTGAAGCAGTGGGTGTACACGCCCACGCTCCTGAACGGCGTACCGGTGCCGGTCATCATGACCGTCACGGTGAACTTTACGTTGCAGTAGTTCCCTGGGTTCCCGCCTTCCGGCCGACGGCTGGAGCGGGGGCCTGTCTCGTCAGTCACGTACTCGCGCAGTGCCGCCTTCGCGAAGGCTACGGCGGACATGCGGGAATAGAACGACCAGAGGACGCCAACCCGGGGACCCGGGACGTCCGAGCAGTCATCCCCGGAGGGGTCGAACGCAATGGGTGATCTGAATCTGATTCACATGTGGCAGCAGATGGGCTTCGTCGCCAAGGCGGTGGCCTACATCCTCTTCTTCATGTCCTTCTGGTCGGTGGGCGTGTTCGTCGAGCGGTGGTACACGTTCTCGCAGGCGCGCAAGCAGTCCAAGCTGTATGCGCCGCAGGTGGCCAAGCACCTGAAGGAAGGTCGCCTGAAGGACGCCATCGCGGTGTCGCAGTCGAAGAACTTCCGCTACAGCCACCTGGCCAAGGTCGTCCTCGCCGGCCTGCAGGAGTACCAGTTCCAGACCGAGAGCGGTCAGCAGCTGACCCGCGACGACCTGCTGGACACGGTCCGCCGCGCCATTCAGCGCGCCACGGCGCTCACGAGCAACGACCTGAAGAAGGGCGTCAGCTCGCTCGCGACGATTGGTTCGACGGCGCCGTTCGTCGGACTGCTCGGCACGGTCGTCGGCGTCATCTCGGCGTTCCAGGGCATCGCGGCCACGGGCTCGGGCGGTATCGGCTCGGTGTCGGCAGGTATTTCGGAAGCGCTCGTCGAGACCGCGCTCGGTCTCGTCGTGGCCATCCCGGCGGTGTGGTTCTACAACTACCTCACGGGCCGTCTCGAGTACTTCAACGTCGAGATGGACAACAGCTCGTCGGAGATGGTCGACTACTTCGTGAAGAAGTCGGTCGGCTAGCGGGACCCGGGCCGGTCTCCGGACCGGCCCCTTCGCAAGATCGAGGTAGGGCCGGCTGTCCCAGCCCGGCCTTGTGACCGTCGGCTCCGGCCGGCGGGAAAGTTGTCGGTCAGCTGCGCAGCCGGTCCGCGCGCCGGCCAGGAGAACGTGCCATGGCAATGAGCATGGGTGGCGGGAAGGGCGGCATCAAGGCCGACATCAACGTCACCCCCCTCGTCGACATCATGTTGGTGCTGCTCATCATCATGATGCTCATCGCGCCCCTGTTGCAGAAGGGCGTGAACGTGCGGTTGCCGATCGCCGAGAACACCACGGAGAAGCCTGACACCCAGGAACAGACCGTGGTGCACGTCGATGCGCAGAAGCAGCTGTACGTGAACAACATCGCGGTCTCGGAGTCCGAGGCGGTCGATCGCATCAAGTACGCCCTCGAAGAGAAGGCCGAACGGATCGTCTACCTCAAGGGCGACGCCGATGCGCCCTACAGCGCCATCATGAGCATGATGGACAAGCTGACCGAAGCCGGCATCGAGAACGTCGCGCTGATCACCGAGAGCAAGAAGAAGGCTGGAGAAGGGGGAGGCGACTAGCATGTCCGCCCACAAACACCACGGCGCCGAAACGGTGCAGCGGGGCGAAACCCCGCACGCCAGTTCGGACATGAACGTGACGCCATTGATCGACGTGCTGCTCGTGCTGCTCGTCATCTTCATGGCGGCCCTACCCATGACCCAGAAGGGCACGGACATCAACCTGCCCCTCGAGACGAAGGAAGCCAGCGCCAACGACACGAGCACACAGATCGTGTTGACGCTGAACGCCGATCGCACGATGTCGATCAACAACCAGGACGTCCAGATGACCGACCTCCAGTCGCGCCTCGCCGAGATCTTCGAGTCGCGCAAGGAGAAGACGATGTTCATCCTGGGCGCCGGCACGCTGCCGTACGGCAACGTGGTGCAGGCGATCGACGCAGCGCGTGGCGCCGGTGTCGACAAGGTCGGCATCGTCACCGAAGGCAAGCGCAACGCCGGTCGCGGCACGGGCGCCGACTAGTCCGAGCGCACGAAACGCAGTGACGGAAACGCCGGTGCCCCGCGAGGGCATCGGCGTTTTTTCGTTTACACCAAGGCCCAAGGCCCAAGGCCCAAGGCCCAAGGCCCAAGGCCCAAGGCCCAAGGCCCAAGGCCCAAGGCCCAAGGCGCCCGTCCTATCCGCGCGCGGGCCTTGCGTCTGATGGGGGCCGCGAAGGAGGATCGTCGACATGATCGACGCGGTCCTCTTCGACCTCGGTAATGTCCTCATCCAGTGGGACCCGCGCTACCACTATCGCGAGCGCTTCGCCTCCGAGCGGGAGATGGAGGCATGGCTCGCCGAAGTGACGCCGGGCTCGTGGAATCACGAGATGGACCGCGGCAAGCCATTCGCCCAGGCCATTGCCGAACGAACGGCGCTCTATCCAGAACATGCCGAATTGCTCGGCGAGTGGAAATCGCAGTGGGAGCGCATGCTCGGCGACTCCATCGAGGACAGCGTCACGCTCCTCGCCGACCTGCGAACTGCCGGCTACCGCATCGCTGCGCTGACCAACTGGTCGGCGGAGACCTTCCCCGTCGCGCGCGAGCGTTTCCCGTTCCTTGACTGGTTCGAGGACGTGATCGTGTCGGGTGCCGAAGGCCTCGCCAAGCCGGAGCCGGCGATCTTCGCGCTGGCGTTGAAGCGCACGGGCTTCGTGCCCGAGCGCACCGTGTTCATCGACGACAACGAGCCGAACATCGTCGCAGCACGGGCGCTCGGCCTGCACACGATTCATTTCTCGTCGGCCGAGGCATGCCGCGCCGACCTGCGGGAACTCGGCGTGCAGGTCTAGGCGCGGGCCCGCGCGTCACGGCTTCGTTCGCGGCCAGTCGTTGTTCGCGATGTCCGGCGCCGCTGCGGCCTGTTGCTGCAGCGCCTCCAGTGCGGCGCGATCGAGGTAACGTCCTCGCACGACCACGGCCGAGACGCGAGAGACGGCCGCGACGTCGACGAGCGGGTCGGCATCGACCAACAACAGGTCCCCGTAGGCTCCCTGATGAATCGTGCCGATGTCACTGGCCAGCCGGAGAAGGGCCGCGCTCTCTCTCGTTGCAGCGGCGAGCGCCTCGAAGGGCGACATTCCTGCGTCGCGAGCGAGCAGAGCGATCTCTTGATGGAGTGACGGCCCCGGCACCACGTTCAGTACGCCGGCATCCGTGCCGGCCAGGACGCGCACGCCAGCCGCCCGCAGGCTCGTACGTCGAGGCGTGTCGCCGCCTGCACCTTGCCATACACGGTGCGTCGCTCGGGTCCCTGCTCAGCGAGTTGTTCGCGCCAGTCGGCCCGCGTGAAGGCGGCGAGACGCAGCGGCCCGGTGCCGGCGGCTTCGACTGCCTGCGCAAGCTGCACATCGTTGGGACCCCCCAACCGTTCGAGGACGACCAACGTCGGTACCACGGCGATGCGACGCGTCGCGAGTGTTCGCACATGGGCGGCGCGTTCATGCGGCCGCTCGAGCAACGTCGGTATCAGCTGATGCTCGATCGACACCTGGCCCGAGGCAGCCAGTGCTTCGTCACCGTATGACTGCGCGTGGCCGGTGAGTGACAGCCCGTGCCGTCGGGCGGCCGCGCCGATCGCGATGTACGTCTCGCGATCGGTCGTCGTGCGGATCTTGAGGTGATCGACACCGCGGGCCGCGATCGCCGCGACGATGCGGTCGGCGTCGGCGGGCGACCCGACGGCGAGTCGAGTGCGTTCGACGGGCTCGACCATCTCGGCCACCGGCGTCGCGTGTTGCCTCGTCGCGTTGGCGGCGGACTCGAGGTACGGGCCGGCGATGCGCAGGCGCGGCCCGACGCGGGTGCCGGCGTCGATCTCGCGCCGCCAGCGCAGCAACTCCTCGTGGTCGCCGCCCATGTCCCGCGCCGTCGTCACCCCGTGCGTGACCAGTTGCAGGAGGGACGATGCGCGCGTCTTCGACACGTGGGTGTGGAGGTCGATGAGGCCCGGCAGCAGGTAGCGGCCCCTGCCGTCGACGACCTGCGCCGCCGCCATCTGCGGTGCGCCAGCGTCGGGACCAACATAGGCGATGCGCCGATCGCGCACGACGACGGTACCGACGAAGCTGCCAGGCCGTGCCATCGTGACGATGTGGGCGCTGCGAATCACGAGTGGCGCGCCCGCGTCCGGGGCCGGTCCTGCCGCCGTCGCCACGGTTGTCGACGTGGGCACCTGCCGAGCGCCTGTGACGATCGCCGTCGATGCGAGCACCGCGAGAAGGCACCCCAGGCCGGGACGCGGTAGCTTCATGACCATGCGTGTGCGTGAGGCTGCGTCTGGCTCGTCACTGACGCACCGTCAGAGCGGACGGCCGAAGTACAGCACATAGCCGTCGGCATCGGCGACGGTGAAGCCGCGCAGGTTGTCGGAGTTGTTGAACAGCGGTTCCTTGAACTGTACGCCGCGCGATGCGAACTCCGCCGCCAGCGCGTCGGGATCGGGCACGTGCAGGTAGGCATCCCACGAGGCGATGCCGCAGCCGACATCGCGCGTGCAGTTGGGGACGGGCTCGACCTCGATGGCCTTCATCATGATCATCGCGCCGTCGCGCTGGACGATGCCGAAGAAGATGTCGTTCGGCTCCGGCCCCTGGAAGGTGATCTCGAAGGCGAGCTTGTCGCGATAGAACGCGAGCGCGGCCGGAACGTCGCGAACGATGAACAGCGGCGCGATGTTGGAGATGCGTGGCGGCGTGCCCATGGAGCGCCTCCTCGGTAATCCGTCGACGAATCGTCCGCGGGTGAGGCCTGACACCCGCTCTCGACATTCAGCATTGCCGCATTCCCGCATGGCGAGCAAACGAAAAGGGCGCCCCTCTGTCGAAGGCGCCCTTTCGTCACTGCCTACTGCCTACTGCCTACTGCCTACTGCCTACTGCCTACTGCCTACTGCCTACTGCCTACTGCCTACTGCCTACTGCCCACTGCCCACTGCCCACTGCCCACTGCCCACTGCCTAGTACCTACTGCCCAAGGCCCAAGGCCCAAACCCCAGGGCCCTCGAGGCGCCTCGGAGAGGCGCCCGAACCCCTCCTAGAACAGATACCGGAGCATCACCTGGAAGCGGTAGACGTCGCCGAGCGTCGCGGTCGGTTCGAACGTCTGCGACATCAGCGCGCTCCCGAAGTTGCGCATGCGGTACTGCAGGCGGCCCTGCGCGTCAGCCGACGGCGTGGTGAGCGGCTGGTTGCTCACCATGCGGGTGCCGACGCCCCAGTCCGAGTTCAGCAGGTTGCCGAAGTTCAGGAAGTCGACGCGCACCTGGAAGTTGTGGCGACGGCCCTTGATCGGCGCGTAGAAGTCCTGCTGCAGGCTCACGTCCATGCGGTGGACCATCGGCAGGACGACCTGGCCGCGTTCGGCGTATTCGCCGCGGCGCTTGCTCAGGTACTCGTCCTGGTTGATGTAGGCGTCCCAGGCCGCGGCCTGCTGCGCCGGCGTGAAAGTGACGCCGCTGGCCGTGAACTGCTGGAAGTTCATCTCCGACTGATCGCGCGGGATGTAGATCAGGTCGTTGTTGGTGGCCGCGTCGCCGTTCGCGTCGCCGGCAAACGTGTAGCTCGTGTTGCCGATCGTGCGCGACTCCCAGAAGAACGACGCCGTCGTGCCGCCGAACTTGAAGTAGTTGGCCGTGTACGACCCGGCGAGGATGAAGCGGTGACCAAGGTAGCCCGCCGTGGACCTGGCGAGCATCGGGTTGTTCGGGTCACCGGCGATCTGGTTGCCCGTCCACGAACCGGCCGCGATGGAGCCCGGGTCGATCGTGTTCTTCGAGTCGCCGTAGCTGTAGGCGGTCTTGAGGAAGCCGCCGCGGAAGTTCTTGTTCAACGACCCGGCCCAGTTCCACGAGCGCCCGATG
>DATJTM010000633.1:0-2392 GCA_035503395.1 Luteitalea sp. | reverse complement strand
GCGATCACCGTGGCGGTGGTGGTGCCGTCACCGACGATGTCGTTGGTCTTGATCGCGGCTTCCTTGACCAGCTGAGCGCCCATGTTCTCGAACTGGTTCTTCAGGTGGATCTCGCGGGCGATCGTCACGCCGTCGTTGGTCACCACCGGGGAGCCGGTGATCTTCTCGAGGATGACGTTGCGCCCCTTCGGGCCGAGCGTCGTCTTGACCGCGTCGGCGAGCTGGCCCACGCCCGCCAGCAGCAGGCCGCGCGCTTGTTCGCCGAAGCGCAGTTCCTTGGCCATGACTCTCCTTCTACGGGACGAGGATGGCGCGGCCGCGGACGCGGCCGGCGTCGAGGTCGGTGAGCGCGTCCGCCGCCGCGGCCAGGGGATAGGCGCGCGTGTGCAGCGTCACCTTGTCCGCCTGGGCCAGGGCCATCAGCTCGGCCAGCTCGCCCCAGGTGCCGAC
Organism: Luteitalea sp.; assembly: GCA_035503395.1. GTDB lineage: Bacteria > Acidobacteriota > Vicinamibacteria > Vicinamibacterales > Vicinamibacteraceae > Luteitalea. The sequence goes on along the minus strand of DATJTM010000633.1, from coordinate 1,942 downwards.
GATGTTGCCGATGACGTTCCGCTCGGTGGAGATGATGTCCAGCGTCGGGATGTGCAGGGTCCCGCCGTAGCCGATCACGAAGTACGACCCGGCCGGGCGGGTCATGTTCCACCCGTCGGTCTCCGCGCCCTGCTCGGCGACGAAGTCGAGCACGACGTCGGCACCGCCGTTCGTCAGGTCCCTGACCGCGTCCACGTGTTGCCCGTCAGCGACCACGGTGACGTCGGCGCCGAGTTGCTCGGCGAGCTTCAGGGCGTCCGGATTCCGGTCGACCACGACGATCCGCGTGGCGGTCAGCGCCGCCAGGCACTGGATGCCGATGTGCCCGAGGCCGCCCGCGCCGATGACGACGCAGGTCGTGCCGGGGTACAGCAGCGGGATCGCCTTCTTGACCGCGTGGTAGGCGGTGATCCCCGCGTCGGCGAGCGCCGCCACGTCCTGCGGCCGCGTGGACGGGTCGAGCTTCACGCATGCCCGCGCCGACGTCAGCAGGTACTCGGCCATCCCGCCGTCCCTGGACAGGCCGGGGAACTCGCTGTTCTCGCAGTGCATGTCGTCGCCCGCCCGGCAGGCCCGGCACAGCCCGCACGTCGGCGTCGGGTGGAGAATCACCGTGTCGCCCGCGGCCACGTTCGTGACCGCCGAGCCGACCTCGTGCACCCAGCCCGCGTTCTCGTGCCCGAGGACGTACGGCAGCGGCGTCTGCATCGCCGCGTCCCACTGGCCCTCGATGATGTGCAGATCGGTGCGGCACACGCCGGCGCCACCGATCTTCACGATCACATCGAACGGTCCCTGGATCTCTGGTTCGGCCACATCCTCGACCACCGGGGTCGAATGAAACTCATAGAGTCGTACTGCTTTCATCGAACCTCTCCCGAACCTCCCGAGCCCTGCTAGCCCCCGGGGGACGACCCCCCGGTGACCCCCCGACGAAACCGTTGCCGGGGTACCTTGCGGCGAGCATCTCTGAGCAGATGCCCGTGTTCGCCTCGATGCCGGCCCGCGTCACCCGCGCGCGGCGCAGGTGCAGCGGCATCTGCTCGCTCCTGACCCGTTCCCCGGTTTCCGCGTTGATCACGAGCGGCGCGTCGTCGCCGGCGGGGAGGCCGAGTTCCTTCCGGCGCTCCCTGAGGCGGCCGAGTTCCGCTGACGGCGGCGCGTCGCCCAGGGTCAGCAGGCACAGCGTCTCCGGTGAGGTCCCGCTGGCCAGCAATGGCCGGCACACGATGTCGGTGCCGGCCATGACGGCCTTGCGGAGGAACGCGTCGCGGAGTTCGCCCAGCTCCGCGACGGCCTCTCCGTCGAAGGAACGGACGAACCCCGCCCGGGCGGCCACTCCCGCGTTGATGGGGTCGGCCGCGAAGTGGTCTTCCAGGACGACATCGGCGGACCGCACGCCCGGCACCCGCGTCACCGCGTCGTAGGCGTCGGCCACCATCAGGTAGGCGAAGTTCGGCGCGCAGAAGTAGGTGGGGAGGCGCAGCGCGACGCGCGCCTCCCCGTCGGCCGAGACAGCACACGACGCGACGAACCCGAGGACCGTGATCGGCTCGTCGAGTTCGGGGTCACGCACCGTCTCGAGCGCCTCCTCCACGGCGCTCGAGACGTCCGTCGTCGTCATGTCCCGGTGACCAGCTGAGCACCAGGATCAGCCAACACTGTCTGCGCGGCCGGCGTCCCCGCCGACTCGGGCAGCTGGCACTCGCCCGGGACCTTGATGTCGTAGAGCTTGGCGGCGTTCAGGCCGAGGATCTTCTTCTTCGTCGCGGTGGTCAGCTTCTGGTAGTCGGAGAGCTCGTCGTCGTCCGGCATCTGCCAGTCGACGAAGCCCTCGACCTGCCACTTCGGCTCCCAGATGCCGTAGTCGCTGCCGAAGGTCATCTTGTCCTCGCCGACCCAGAACAGCAGCTCGCCCATGACCTTGGCGAAGAACTTCGGC
>DATJTM010000632.1:0-4398 GCA_035503395.1 Luteitalea sp. | reverse complement strand
TGTCACGCGTGCAGGCGTGAACGTCGCCTGAACCATGCAGCTGTTCTCCTGGTTCCCGTTCGCCGCTGCCTTGGCCAGCATCGGCCTTGCCCTGCTCAGCGTCGTCAGGAAGACGCCGTCACCTGCCACGTGGTGCTTCGCGTTCGGCATGGTGGTGCTCGCTGCCGACAGCCTGTGCACGGGGCTGAGCCTGCGTACGGTCCACATCGACGAGATGCTGACCTGGCTGACGCGGGGACTGATCGTCAAGGCCTTCCTGCCGGGCGCCTGGGTCGGCTTCAGCCTGACCTACTCGCGCGGCGACTGGCGTGAGACCGTCCGGCGCTGGACGATGCCGTTGGCCGTGCTGGCCGGGGTCCCGGTCGCAGTCGCGCTGAACTTCCGCGAGGAACTGCTGCAACTGGTGCCGCTTCCCGACGATTCCGGTGCGCGGCTTCTGCGATCCGGTGGCGCGGCCGTCATGCTGCAGAGCACGCTGCTCGTGGCGTTCGTTCTCGCGCTGATGAATCTCGAGCAGACCTTCCGCGCAGCAGTCGGTACCAGCCGCTGGCGCATCAAGTACGTCGTCCTCGGACTGGCCGTCATTTTCGGGGCGCAGATCTACGTGCGCAGCCAGGCAATCCTCTACTCAGCGCACGACGTATCGCTGGCAGGGGTCGAATCGAGTGGCCTGCTCCTCGGCTGCCTCCTGCTCGTGCTGGCATACGCCCGCGCCGGCTGGGTCGAGGCCGACGTCTATCCCTCGCGCGCTGTCCTGCGATCGTCGGTCACCTTCCTCATCGTCGGGTGTTATCTGCTGGTGGTCGGCGTGCTGGCGCAGGCGGTGCGCTACGCCGGCGGTGCCGAGAGCTTCCAGCTCCAGGCATTCGTGGTGCTGCTCGGCATGGTGGGACTGGCGGTGCTGGTCCTGTCGGATCGCGTGCGACAGCGCGTCCAGGAGTTCGTCGCCCGCCATTTCAGCAAGGCTCAGCACGACTCGGCGCGCATCTGGACCGAGTTGTCCGGGCGGCTAGCCAACGTGCGAGACGAAGAGACCCTGTCGGACGCATCGGCACGATTCCTGGCTTCGGCGTTCGATGTGCTCGCTGTCACGGTGTGGCTGCGCGATAGTGATGGCGCGCTCATCTCGCGCGCCGCCACAGCCGCCGCTGCGAGCCTGACGACTTCGCCTCCCGTACTGCCGGCCGCCGTCGTCGAGGGTGTCCGCGAACGGACGTTACCGTTCGACGTCGATGACGTCGACGAGATCTGGGCGGAGGAACTTCGTCAGCGCAACCCGTCGACGTTTGCCAACGGTGGGCACCGATGGTGCGTACCGCTCCATTCCGTCAACGGTATCGAGGGCCTCTTGGTCCTGGCTGACCGCGTCAACGGCGCCCCGTACTCACTCGAGGAACGCGAGCTCCTGAACAGCATCGCCAGCCAGATGACGTCGACGCTGTTGAATCTCCGGCTCGGCGACGAGGTGGCGCGGGCCCGTGAACTCGAGGCGTTCCGGACCATGTCGGCCTTCTTCGTACACGACTTGAAGAATGCTGCCGCTTCGTTGAATCTCATGCTGAAGAACCTGCCGGTGCACTTCGACGACCCGGCGTTCCGGGCCGATGCCCTGCGCGGCATCGGCAACACGGCGCGTCGCATCGACGAGATGATCACCAGGCTGGGCGCGGTCCGTCAGGCGCCGCGTCTCACGCGGCACCGCACCGATCCAACCGAGCTCGTCGCCGACGTGACTGAGGGCCTTGTTCCGATGCCCGGCATCATCATCGACAAGGACCTGCAGCCTGTTCCTCCGGTGCTGCTCGATCGAGAACAGATCGCCAGTGTGGTCACCAACTTGCTGCTCAACGCCCGGGATGCTGTCGGGGCCGCGGGTCGAATCACCGTCCAGACGGCGCACGTCGACGATCGAGTGCTTCTCGTCGTCGCCGACGATGGCTGTGGCATGACACGGACGTTCCTCAGGGATGGGCTCTTCCGGCCGTTCCAGAGCACCAAGTCCAAGGGGTTGGGTATCGGCATGTTCCAGTCGCGGCTGGTCGTGGAAGCGCACGGCGGAAGCATTCAGGTGGACAGTGAGGTCGGCAAGGGCACGACGGTGCGCGTCATGCTGCCCATCGAGGAGGCACGATGACCAAGCCCACTCTGCTGGTCGTCGACGACGACGAGGACATCCGCGTCCAGATGAAGTGGGCGCTGACCGGCGACTATGAGGTCGTCATGGCCGGGGACCGCGTCTCGGCGATGGCGGCGTTCAACGCCGAGCGTCCGCTCGTGACGCTCCTCGATCTCGGCCTGCCGCCGAGCCCGAACACACCGGAGGAGGGACTCTCCGTGCTCTCCGGTCTTCTGGTGCTGGACCGGCAGGCAAAGGTCATCGTGGTGTCGGGTCAGGGAGACCGCCAGAATGCATTGAGGGCTGTTGGCGCCGGCGCGTACGACTTCTTGTGCAAGCCGGTCGACACCGACGAACTACGCCTGGTCTTGCAGCGCTGCGCGCACGTGGCGCTGCTCGAACGCGAGTACCGCGCCCTGCAGGAGAATGCGCGTTCGTCGGCCTTCGAGGAGATGCTGGGCGCGAGTCAGCAGATGCAGCAGGTCTTCGCCTTCGTGAAGAAAGTAGCGGGCACGACGGCGCCCGTCCTGATTCTGGGCGAGAACGGCACCGGGAAGGAGATGGTGGCGCGGGCCATCCACCGCAGGAGTCGACAGCGCGACGCCCCGTTTGTCGCCATCAACTGCAGCGCCATCCCCGAGGCGCTGCTGGAGAGCGAACTGTTCGGCCACGAGAAGGGAGCCTTTACCGGCGCCCACGCGCAGCGGCGCGGCTTGGTCGAGAGCGCCGCCGGGGGCACGTTGTTCCTCGACGAAATCGGTGAACTGTCATTGCCATTGCAGGTGAAGCTCCTCCGGTTTCTGCAGGAGAAAGCCTTCACGCGCGTCGGCGGCCGACAGGAGATCCAGAGTGACGCACGCGTCGTTGCGGCGACGAACGCCAACCTCAGGGAATCGGTTGCCGAGGGTAGATTCCGCGAAGACCTTTACTTCCGCCTCGCCGTTCTGGTGCTGACGCTGCCGCCCCTTCGGGAACGCGGCGACGATGTGACGGTGTTGGCCAACGAGATGCTCCGCCGCTATGCGGGGCAGCACATGCGCAACGGCTTGTTCTTCGCCCCGGACGCGATGCGCGCCTTGAACCAGCACACCTGGCCCGGTAACGTCCGTGAGCTGCAGAACCGCGTCCAGCGCGCGGTGATCATGGCCGATGGCCGCAGGGTGACGGCGCGTGACCTCGAACTTGGCAGCGGTACTGACGACGCGCCACGAACTCTGCGAGATGCGCGCGAACAGGTCGAGCGCGACATGGTGCGAACGGCCTTGCGCCGTCACGCTGGCAGCATCACCGCGGCGTCGCAGGAGTTGGGCGTCAGCCGCCCCACACTGTACGAGCTGATGGAGAAGCTCTCTATCGATCGACAGTGATCGACGGTGCGACGGAATTCTTGACGTTTCCGAGGTGCGGGCGGCCATGTCGCCGAACCGGTGAACGACCAACCGCGAGCGAACCGACGTCAACAGCCAACGACACTGCCGGTCGCCCTTCCTCGCGCGACCTGGCCCTTCACTTGCAATCGTCTGTCGCATGTGGAGAACCGCCCGACTCGCCGCGTTCGCTGTTACCGCAGCCGCCCTGCAATTGCTGCACGCATCGGGGGCATCGGCCGGGACGGTGTCGTTCAAGTTGGATTGTTATCTCAACACCACACCATGCACGCCCGCTGGTACTTCATACGGCACGCTCACGCTCGCCGATGTCGTCGGCGGCATCCAGGTGACCGTGGATCTGGCTGGCACGGGTCACAAGTTCCGCGACCTGATGCTCAATTATTCCAGCCCGGTGCCGATCACCGACAACGATTCCAGCAACAACATCGCGATGGTCGGCAACGGCTATTCGATCCAGCCGTATAACGGCCTGTTCGATGTCGGCGGCAGCGGCGGCAAAGGCTGGAACGGGGCGGATCTTTATAGTGTGATCTTGCAGGGCACGAGCACGGCCCTGGTTCTCGACAACTTCAAGGTCAGGGACTCGGTGTCCGGCGTCTACGCTGGCATCCACATCCAGAACATCGGCAGCGCGACAGGTGGTGACTGCGACGGCAGTGGCAACAAGCCCACGTGCGTTCCTGGACGAACCGGCGATGGCTCATTGAAAATCGGCGCTTCGAGCATTGTGACCGTCCCCGACGGTGGCTCGGCCTTGCTCATGCTGGGAAGCGTGCTGACGGGAATTGGGTTGCTCGCACGTCGCCGCTGAGCGCCGACACAAATCGGGCAAGGAATGGGGCCGGAGAAATCCGGCCCTTCTTATTTGCGTCGTCGTCCGATGCCGCGTCG
>DATJTM010000631.1:0-6562 GCA_035503395.1 Luteitalea sp. | reverse complement strand
GTCCTCGATCAGCAGCAAGGGTGCGATGAGAACCAGAGCGAGCGTCATGCCCGCCAGTTCTTCGAACGACAGCGGCGCGCGGGCGGACAGCATGAGCTGGAGGCCGAGCGACGCACCGCACAGCGTAGCGACCGCCGTCGCCGCCTGTGCGCGCCGGCGCGTCGCCAGATGGCCCACGCACACCAGCGCCACCCAGGCGCCGCAGTGGCGGAGCACCCGCCAGCCGTCGAGGGAATCCACGCCATTCCAGCGGCGGAGGAAGGAGAGATTGGCACGGAAGGTCCCGAGGTCGACCGAAAACGTCCACGGTACCGTCTGGCTGGCGAGCCACACCAGACCGATGGCCACAGTCAGCAGCCACAGGCGGCGCGCCTCGTACTCGTCGGCGGAGGGTACGACGAGCAAGCCTGGCGTCCTCATCGCGCGTGCCAACGCGAGGCTCTCCATCGCGAAGCCGCCCACGACGCCACTCGCGCTGCCAGCCGTGTTGGCCACGACATCCAGTAACGACGACACACGGCCCGGCTGACATGCCTGCAGCCACTCCATCGTCGTCGAGAAGGACGCCGCCCCCGCCAGGACCGCGACGCCATAGCCAGCGATGCGACGACGACTCGTCGTCGTGGAGGCTGCCGCCAACACGCCGAGCAGACCGAGCGGAATGTAGGCGACGACGTTGGCGAGCAGGTCCGTGCGCGAGATGCGCGTGTGGAGCGAGAGGACCGAGCCGCTGCACCGCCACTCCGCGCCGCTGCCGAGGGACTGGTAGGCCAGGAAGGCGGCGTACGCCAGGAGCGTCGCGACGCGGAGCCAGCGACCGCCGTTCACGGTTGCGTCGTTGCCGACAGGTCGCGCACGATTTCGAAGTGGGCGCGCACGAACGACTGGAACGCCTCCTCGAGAATGCGTTCCTGATCGCTGTGCGCACCGTACCCGAGTGCTGCGTCCTCGCGGTCGGTCATCGGGCCGATGCCGTAACACTGCACGCCCTTCGACCTGACCTGCGCCATGTCCGTGGCACCCGCGAGCATGGTGGGCAGCGAGTCGACGCCATAGACACGCTTGTTGACTGCCTCGATGACCTTGTAGGCCTCGGTGTCGAGGCGTGACGGCGGCGCGGCGGGACGGCCGTTGCCCGTCGTGGCCGGCTCGAGGCTGATGGCAGGGTCCGCGATCACGGCGCGCAACTGATCGAGAAAGCGTGGCATGTCTTCGTCGGGCACGGCGCGGATGTCGAGCGTCGCTTCGGCTTCCGAGGGGATCACATTGCGCAGGTAGCCGCCCTTGACGATGTTCGGCGAGATCGACGTCCGCAGCAGCGAGTGCAACAGCGGCGAGTTCGCCGCGAAATGGTCCTGCGCGGCCTCGACGTTGCGGCCCTCGACAATCGCGCGATAGCGGGCGGCCTCGTCGTGCGGCGCCATCCGCGCCAGGCCCTCGAAGTAGGCACGGGTCGTCTCGTTCAGTCGCATCGGCCGACGCCACGCCGCGATTTTCGCGATCGCCTGCGAGAGATGGACAATCGGATTGGTCAGCAGCGGCACCGACCCATGCCCGGCGACGCCACGCGCCACCATCTGAATCGTGTGCGGGATCTTCTCGGTGGCGGTGACGGCGGCAAATCGCACCCGACCGCCTTCACGAACGACGCCGCCGCCCTCGGCGATGCAGTACTCCGCGTCGATGGCGCCCCACTGCTCGGTCACCATGTAGTTGATGCCGAACGGCCCGTTGCCCTCTTCGCTCGCTTCTGCGAGGAAAATGACGTCGCGGTCCAGCGGGATGCCGCTGCGCTTCAACTGCAGCATCGTCATCAACGCGGCGGTGACGCTCGGCTTGTCGTCCAGCGACCCACGACCGTAGATATGCCCGCCGGCCCGCGTCGCCGAGAAGGGCGGATGGGTCCATTTGGCGGCATCGACGGTCACCACGTCGGTGTGGCCCATGATCAGCAGCGGTCGCTTGCGACCCGTGCCGCGCAGGCGCGCCACCAGGTTCGGACGGGCGGGATCGCGAGCCAGGCGCTGCGTCTCGATCTGCTCGCCCTTGAGCACGCCTTCGAGATACTCGACGACCCGGACCTCGTTGCCAGGCGGGTTCTGCGTGTCGAGTCGCAGGATCGCCTGGAAGTGCCGCAGCGCTTCATCGGCCACGGACGACGCAGACGGCTGCGCCGACACCGTACTCACTGACACGACGGCGGTCAGCGTCGCGCCGAGTACGGTCGAGGCGCCGATGGCGAAGACGCGATTCATCGAGCCCCCGTGTAGCCGGGGCCACGCAGCGGGCGGCCCGGTCGCGCCGCGGTGACGGCCCCATCGGTCACGACAGACACGCCGTTCACGAGCACGTGCCGCATGCCGGTCGAGTATCGATTCGGCTGCTCGAAGGTCGCCACGTCCTTCACCGTCGCGGGATCGAACACCACGATGTCGGCGGCCATGCCCGGACGCAACACGCCACGGTCGGTGAGCCCGACACGGATGGCGGCCTGCGACGTCATCTTGCGCACCGCGTCCTCGAGCGTCAGCACGCCGTCTTCGCGCACGTACTTGCCGAGTACGCGCGTGAACGTTCCCCACGCACGCGGGTGCGACTTCGACTTCGAGAGCGGTCCGTCCTCGGCGCGAGCGCCGGAGTCGGTGTCGAACGACACCCATGGCGTCCGCATCGCCGCCACCACGTCGTCCTCGCGCATGATCGAGATGATGACCGACGACTCCGCCTTGTCGGCAATCACGAGGTCGATGGCGGCATCGCGCGGATCCTTGCCCATCACCTTGCCAATCTCGACGAAGTTCTTGCCTTCGTACTGTCGCAGGGACGGGTCCAGCACCGAACTGAGCATCACGCCGGCCGGGCCGCCCGATCCGTACCACTGGTTCTCGAACGCTGCGTCCGGATCGTCCATGTCGCGCTTCACGCGCTCCCGGACGGCGGGATCCTTCAGCCGTTCGAGCAGTTTGGCGGTGCCGCCCTCACGCACCCACAACGGCAGGCAGGCGTCGAGGCCGTTCGACGCGCGATCGTACGGGTAGATGTTGGCGGTGACCCTCACGCCACGTGCACGCGCGGCTTCGAGCGTGCTGAGGATTTCCGGCATCCGGCCCCAGTTGGCCTTGTATGCGGTCTTCAGGTGCCAGATCTCTGCGGCGGTGTCGGCACGCTCGGCAATCGCGAGCACTTCAGCGATCGACTCGCTGATCTTGTTCGCTTCCGACCGCTGGTGCGTGATGTAGATGCCGCCGTGCCTGGCCGACTCGCGCGCCAGCTCGACGAGTTCGTCGGTCGTCGAGAACCGGTTCGGTATGTACTGCAGCGACGAGCTGACGCCCAGCGCGCCATGCGCCATCGCCTCGGCGACCAGCGTCTTCATCTTCGCGATCTCGTCGGGCGTTGCCGGCCTGTCGTCGTTGCCGACGACGTAGTCACGCAGCCCGCCCGAGCCGACGAACGTCCCCATGTTGACCGTCGACGTCGACTTGGCGAGCCGGACGAAGTACTGGTCCAGCGTGCGCCAGTCCTGCGTCACCTTGAAGAAGTCGTAACTGGCGCGCCGCTCCTCGACCATTCGATCGCTGACCGGCGCGATCGACGCGCCCTCGCCGGTGATCTCGGTGGTGATGCCCTGCGTGATCTTGCTCGCCGCGCGGTTGTCGACCAGCACGTTGAACTCGGACTGACCGAGCAGATCGATGAAGCCGGGCGCGACGACGAGATTCGTCGCGTCGATCCGTGCGTTCGCCCTGGCGTCCGTCAGCCTGCCGATCGCCACGATGCGGTCGCCCCGGATGCCGACGTCGGCGCGGAACCACGGCGCCCCCGTGCCATCGACGATGCGACCGTTGGCGATGACGACGTCGAACGCCGCGGAGGGCTGGGCAGGTTCGTTGGTGGCCGGCGGGTTGGACCGGCCACATGCGATGGACACTGCCATCACGAGCACACTTCCAGACACGCGCAGCAGGCGGCTCTTCATGCGCGCGATTGTAAGTCGCGCTGGCGCGATGGGGCGTGAGGCCGAGGCCGGCCGTGTGGCATACCATGGGCCACCGCCGATGGAGATGCTGCATCGCCCGACGCCGACGCGCTCGGAGCACCCCACGTCGTCACCGATGCCGAGCAGTCCGGCCGACGCTGCGCGCACGCCACGCGTGGTGTCGCTCGATGCCTACCGTGGGCTGATCATGCTGACGCTGCTGTGCGGCGGCATCTTCCACTCCCTCGCCGGTCACCCCGTGTGGGGCTGGCTGGCACGCCACAACGAACACGTCGCATGGGAAGGGCTGGTCTACTGGGATCTGATCCAACCCGCCTTCATGTTCATGGTCGGGGTGGCGATGCCGTTCGCGTTCGCGGCTCGAACGCGCCGCGGGGACAGTCGCGGGCAGCAGGCCGTCCACGCGCTGCGGCGCGGTGCGATGCTGATCGTGATCGGCGTGCTGCTCGACCACGTCGGTGCCGATCGCGTGCAAATCGGTTTCATCCGTGTCCTCCAGCAGATCGCGTTCGGTTATGTCGCGGCGTTCCTCGTCCTCGGACGGTCGTTGACGACGCAGGGCGCGGCCGTCGTGGCGATTCTGGTCGGCTATCAGCTTGTGTGGATGTTCAACCCGTGGAATGGCCCGGGCGGTCCGTGGGCGCAGGGCAACGAGAACATCGGCAGTGCGTTCGACGTCTGGCTGCTCGGCCGCAACTACAGCTACTTCTACGTCGGGATGAACGCCATCCCGTCGACGGCCATGATCATCCTCGGTGCCATGGCCGGCCAGGTCATTCACGGCAGCCGCGACGCCGGACGCACGGCGCGTACGCTCGTCCTCGCGGGACTTGGCGGCATCGCGCTCGGGCTGCTCCTTGGCACCTGGTTCCCGATCATCAAGCGGATCTGGACGCCGAGCTTCACGGTGTATTCGGCCGGCTGGACGACGCTGATGCTGGCGGCGTTCTACTGGACCGTCGACGTCCGCGGCTGGCGCGCGTGGACGTTTCCGCTCGTCGTGGTCGGGATGAACTCGATCGCCGCCTACGTGATCGGCAACGCGTTCGGCGGCTGGTTCAGGTCGGCGACGCGCGCCTGGCTCGAACTCGCATCGCCCCTGCTGGGACCGGTGTGGCTGCCGGTGCTGCAGCACGCCGTGTTCGCGGCGTGCGCCTGGGCTGTCCTGTACTGGTGCTACCGGCGCCGCATCTTCTTCAAGGTGTGAGGCGCGGCGCGAGCCAGTCCACCACGGCCCGGCTCATCGCCGGGATGGCGCCCGTGAAGCGGTGATCGATGCCGGGCAGGACAACCAGGTCGGGACGTCCACCGGCGGCTTCGCGAGCGTCGAGCGAGTCCTGAAGCGGGACGAGTTCGTCCGCGTCGCCGTGCACCAGCAGCCAGGGCGCGATCACCGATGCGGCCTGTGCGTGCAGGGATCCGAGGCGACGGGCATCGGTCTCGAGCGTGCGATTCCACACGCATCCCGGCTTGTCGAGCATCAGTCCCTCGCCGGGCACCAGATGGCCGAACGTGCGCTGCATGAACGCGTCGACGTGGAACATGCCGGCGAGCGAGACCAGCGCCGCGATCCGCGAATCGACCGCCGCCCGTAGCACGCCTACTGCCCCTCCCATGCTGTGCCCTGCGTAGGCGATGCGCTTAACGCCCCATCGCTCGAGCGCATCGATGACGCTCCCGAGATCGGACGCCTCCTTCGACGGCGTCACGTCCTCGAAACGTCCTTCGGACTGCCCGTTGCCCGCATACGAAATGAGGACCGACGGGACGCCGGCGTCGACGAGCGTGTCGCTCAGTTCGGTCTGCCACGGCCGATCCCAGTGCGACGTCACGCCATGCCCGATGACGAGCACCGCACGCGGCGCCGCATCACCCGCGCCCGGCAGCGGCCGATAGCCGTGATCGATCCGCTCACCGGCGGCGTTGCGCAACGCGAGTGGCAGTGTCGTCACGCCTTCCGAGCCCCCGTGCGCGCTGCCGGTCTCTCGCCTTTTCGCCCTTTTGGAACTTTTCGAACTTTTCGACCTTTTGCTGCTGTCCCCTGACGACGACCTCCGCCGGATTCGATGAGCCCAATCAGCCGTGCGACCGCCTCTTCGACGAACGCCGGATCCTCGGCGTGCGTGGCACGCTCGACAATCTCGATGCTGGCAGGCACTGCGGCCTTCAACGCCTCGAAGTAGGCCCGATCGCCCTTCGGGTCGTTCAGGGGTCCGCCCGGCATCGCGTAGCTGCCCGTGCCCAGGGTCGGAATCATCAGCACGGCCTTGCCAGTCGTCGTCTGCAGGCGCTTGCCGACCTCGCGGGCGACCGTCCGTAGTTCCTTGACGTTCAGGCGCGGCGCCAGCACGACCTCGTTGTGCCAGACATGTGCGTGCTGCTTCCATCGGTCGGGCAGTTGATGCGGGACGGACACGAGGATGCCGAGATGCTCGGAGCCGCCGGGGCACAACACCTGCGGCAGTCCCAATGAGCCGGCGACCGATAGTCGCTCCCGGCCGCCAGCTCGCAGGCCGTGGAACAGTTCGTCGCTGATCTCGCCCATCGCGTAGTCGAAGACGG
>DATJTM010000630.1:0-2121 GCA_035503395.1 Luteitalea sp. | reverse complement strand
GGCCGCGTTGGGACAACGGGCCCTACCTACTGAAACCGACGCCTCACGCCGCGCCACCTGCCAGCGTTTCCGACTCGATGCGCTCGACGTCCTGGTGATCGAGGCGCAGCAGCCGCTGCAGCTGCGTGAGGTACATGCGCTCGCCGGCCGAGACGTCGCCTTCGCCGTGGACGACCGCATACGCGATTGCGTAAGCCGCCTGCTTCTGTTCCGGCGTGCTGAACGCCGTCGTGATCGTGTCGAGCGGTCGACGCGCCTGCAGTTCGCCGTCGATCAGGCCCTGTGCGCCGAGTGTCTCGGCGTGGGCGCGAATCACCGTCAGTTCCTCGTCGGAGAGATCGCCGTCGGCGCGCGCGGCGCTCACCGCCAGCTGCACCAGAGGCACGAGCGTCGGGGGCACGGCAACGGCGGCGGCCGGTGCGGCCGGCACCGGCGTCGAGCCGGGAATCGGTGGTGGCAGCGGTGGTGGCGGTGGAACGTTGGCCATCGAGCCCGGCGACATCACGCTGCGCGGCGGCCCCGCTGGTGGACCGCCACCGGGTGCCGGCGGCACCGAGGCGCCGGTTCCCGCTCCGCTGCCCTGCTGCTGCATCGTCTCGAGTGCGCCCCAGATGAGCCCCCCGACCGTGAGCAGCGCGCCGGTGTTCAGCAGTCCGCTGCGCCGCCCGTAGCCGGCCATCGACGACAGGTCGCCGATGCCGAACCCACCGCGCGAGCGGCGCTTCTTGCCGCCGAGGAAACCACCAATCAGTTCGCCGATGAGGCGTTCGGGATCCATGTCGCGTGTGTTCCTGATCTACGAAGCAAAACCGGCGGAGTTCAGCCAGGCCTGCGCGTGGGCGACGTCCTCGCGGGTCAACGCGTGCCCGCCGTTGGACCAATACGGCGTCAGCGCCGCGCCGCAGGCCGTCAACAGCTCCGCCAGCGCACGCGCTTCCGCGACCGGCACAATCGGGTCCTGCGCGCCGGCGGCCAGGAACACCGCCCGCCCCGTCAGATCCGGCGCCGGCTCCGGTGTGAGGACCAACTGCGCATGCAGCAACGCCGCCCCCGCCAGGCTCTGCGGCTGCAGCAGCATCGTTGCATGCGCGATGTTGGCGCCATTGGAGTAACCAACGGCGACGAATCGGTCGCGCGCGAGTTGGTAGTCGGCGGCGGCCGTGTCGAGCCACGCCGCGAGTTCAGCGGCCCGCACCTTCACGTCGTCGAGATCGAACTTCCCTTCGGCAAATCGTCGGAAGAACCGCGGCATGCCGCGCTCCAGCACCCGCCCGCGCGGGCTGAGCAGCGCGGCGCCGGGCAGCAGGGCACGCCCGAGGTCGAGCAGATCGCGCTCGTCGCCACCGGTGCCATGGAGCAGCACCAGCGTCGTCCGGATTCCGTTGGTCGCGGGCACGAACTCGTGCGTGAAGTCCTGCAGGGACGACATGGGCATCAACTGTACAGCCACCGGGTACCGGGTGCCGGGTACCGAGTGCCGGGAACTCGATGCTGGCGCCCCGTACCCCGTACCCCGCACCCGGGCTATGCTTCTTTCGCCTGATGTTCTCCCGCGACGAGCCGCTGCGGCGCATCCTCCACGTCGACATGGACGCGTTCTACGCGTCGGTGGAGCAACGGGATCGGCCCCAGTTGCGCGGGCGGCCGGTCGCGGTCGGTGGCCGGCCGGAGAGCCGCGCCGTCGTGTGTGCCGCCTCCTACGAGGCGCGGACGTTCGGCGTGAGGTCGGCCATCCCGATGTCGCGCGCGGTGCGTCTCTGTCCTGACCTCGTGGTCGTGCCACCCGACTTCCCGAAGTACCGCGCCGCCTCGCAGCAGGTCTTCGAGATCTTCCGGTCGGTGACGCCGCTGGTCGAGGGCCTGTCGCTCGACGAGGCGTATCTGGACGTCACCGAGAACAGCTGGGGCGAGACACTGGCCGTGCAGGTTGCGCGACGGATCAAGCGCGAAATCCGCGAGCAGACCGGACTCACCGCCTCGGCGGGCGTGGCGCCCAACAAGTTCCTCGCAAAGATCGCGTCGGGGTGGCGCAAGCCGGACGGCCTCACCGTCATCGCGCCAGAACGCGTCGAGGCTTTCCTGCAGCAGTTGCCCATCGACGCGCTGTGGGGCGTCGGCCCG
>DATJTM010000629.1:0-2176 GCA_035503395.1 Luteitalea sp. | reverse complement strand
CATCCGGAGCGGCCTGCAGACAATGAAACAGCCCATGGTCTCGAGCGAGACCTTGGACTCCATCAAGGAGACGGCGCAGTGGATCAAGAACGAGACCCGCTAGACACGCCGCGGCCGCGCACGCTCGCCCCCGATCTGCCGGCGTCGACAGTGCCCCGCGAACTCGACGACGCGGCGGAACCCGGCTTGGGGTCGGCCGTCGCGGCGCCGAGAGCATCGGCCTCTGGTGACGTCGCCAGTGCCATCCGGAGCGGCGCCGGCACGGCCCGTCCCGGACCGGCGGCCACGTCGACGGCGCTCGCCGACGCTGACGACCCGGACCAGATTCGCGAGCAGATCGAGCGCACGCGGGAAGACATGAGCCAGACGCTCAATGAACTGCAGCAGCGGCTGAGCCCTCAGCACCTCGCCGATCAGGCAAAAGCCTCGGTGCGCGAGGCAACGGTGGGACGGATGCACGACCTCGTGGGGTCGGCAGGCGATACCGCGTCGCAGGTGGCGGTTCGGGCCCAGGACGCGGCCGAGACCGTCGTCGAACAGGTGCGCGAGCATCCGGTGCCAGTCGCCCTCGCGGGCGTGGGCGCGGGACTCGTGTGGTGGATGATGCGCCGGTCGTCGAGCCGGTCAACCTGGAGCAGCGAGGACATGTACGACTGGGATGACCCACTTGTGAGCTACGACCGCGACATGGCCACCCTCGACATCGACAGCGACGATGGGACGACCCGGCGCGCTTCGGCCTGGACCAACGGCGGCACGGGATGGACGCGTGTGCTGCGTGACCATCCGGTGCCGGCGTCCATTGCAGCGGCCAGCCTCGGCTATATGCTGTGGAATCGCAGTGGCATGGCGGGCGACGCCACGCTGAGTCGGACGCGCTCGGCGTACGGCGACGATGCGTACGTGATGGAACAGGAGACAGGCGGCACGGCGCAGCGCGTGGCTGACTCGGCCCGCGAGATGGGCCGCCAGGCACGCGAACGCGCGGCCGGGATTTCCGGCCAGATGGGGGAGACGATGCGAGAGGCACAACACCGGGCCAGTGAAGTGACCCACGACGTCCAGCGGCGCCTCCGGTCAGCCGGATCCCGCACGACCACGCAGTTCGACCGCTGGATGCGCGACAATCCCATGGCGCTCGGCATCGCGGCTCTGGCCGCAGGCGCGCTGGTGGGACTCGCGCTGCCGCGAACCAGTGCGGAAGACACGTACCTCGGCGCGTCGCGCGATGCGCTGATGGACCGGGCGACCGATTCCGCTCAACAATTGAAGGAGCAGGTTCGCGAGAAGGTCCAGACCGTCGCCAGTGACCTGGCGCAGGAGTTCAAGACCGGCTCGACGAACACGCCGGCGACCAGTCAAGTGTGAAGCAACCTCGTCCCGCGCCTCTCCCTTCGGCGCAGGAACCCGCCCAGGCGGCCACCCTCGAGTGGCTGCCGAGGGCGGACGCCCTGTCGGCCATCGCCCCCGTGGACACGAGCGCCACGACGGGCGAGGTGTGCCAGGTCGCGTACGTTGGGGCCGTGCCGATTGCTTCGGGCATGGTGGCCCCGCGGACCCATGCCTCCCCGAGCGAAGTCGAGTCGTTGCGTTGGCCGCCATCGCAGGCCGACATGGACACCGTGACGGCGTGGTCGACCACCGATGGCGCCCAGCGCCGCAGTCCGCCGTCGCCCGTGCCTCTTGCATCGTCGACACGGCCGCACGCGCGCTACATCGCGTGGGCGCTCGCCGCGGGCATCGCAGGTGTGCTCGTCATGACACCGATGTTCCTGCGCGACTCCAGCGTCGCGGTTCCGCCCACCACCGTTCCCCTTCCGCAGCCTGACACCGCGCCGGGTGTCTCGTCGCCAACGCGCCCAACCGTCGAGGGAACGTCGGCGCCCGTGCGTGCCGAGCGGACGCCGGAAGCAAGCGAGACGGGGCCGGCGCGACGGTCATCGGTCGTGGCGTCCCCGGCGACGAGGCCCGAGGGCCGGGACGACGCGCGTGAGCGTCCGCGGGAAGCCGGCGAGGACGCCGCGACGACGCCGGCGCCTGTCGAAGCCAGCGAGCCGGTCGTCCGTCCTGAACCCCCGGCCGCGATGCCGCCGGTTGGCAGCGTGCTGACGGGCACGCTCGCCGGCAGTGCCACGCCCAGGCTCGTGACTCCAGACGCCGTGATCGTGCCGAGTCC
>DATJTM010000628.1:0-11769 GCA_035503395.1 Luteitalea sp. | reverse complement strand
GAACCCGATCTTCTGCGCCCTGGCATCGTCGGGGCTGAGCGGCGGCAGATAGGCATAGCCGATATCGTTCGCGGGGATATAGACGAGCCCGGTCTTCGGGCTGAAGCTCATCGGCTGCCAGCTATGCGCGCCGATCGGGCCGGGGGCGGCGAGAAAGGGCTTGCCGGTGCGATAGAAACGCGCCTCGGGGGCTTCATTGGGGCGCCCGGTCGCAAGATCATATCCGCTCGCCCAGTTGATGTTCTTCACGAACGGGCTGGCGGAGATCAGCTTGCCGGTCTGCCGGTCCACCACGAAGAAGAAGCCGTTCTTGGGCGCCTGCATCAGCACCTTGCGCTCGCGACCGTCGATCCGCAGGTTGGCGAGGACGATCGGCTGCGTGCTCGCGTAGTCCCAGTTGTCGGCCGGCGTCGTCTGGTAGTGCCAGACGTACTCGCCGGTGTCGGGACGCAGTGCGAGGATCGAGCAGAGGTACAGGTTGTCGCCGCCGCCGGGACTGCGCAGGACACGCGACCAGGGCGAGCCGTTGCCAGTGCCGATGTACAGCAGGTTCAGCTCGGGGTCGTAGGCCATGCCGTCCCACGGCGTGCCGCCGCCCCCGTACTTCCACCACGCGCCCGTCCAGGTCTTCGCGGCCTTCTCCATCGCCGCGTTCTCGAAGCCGAGCGACGGATCGCCGGGGACCGTCCAGAAACGCCAGGCCTGCTTGCCGGTCTCGGCGTCGTACGCCGCCACGAACCCGCGCACGCCGAATTCCGATCCGCTGATGCCCGTGATCACCTTCCCCTTGATGATGCGCGGCGCGCTCGTGATGCTGTAGTCGTCGTCCTTGCTCGCGACCTGGGTGGTCCACACCGGCCGGCCGGTCCGCGCATCGAGTGCCACGAGCCGGCTGTCGAGCGTGCCGACGAACACCTTGCCATTGTGATACGCCACGCCGCGGTTCACCGGCCCGCAGCACAGGCTCGGGCCGAGGCGGGTGCGCAGCCCACGCGCGTCGGTGGCAAACGTCGGATGCGGAATGCGCGGATCCCACCGCCACTTCACGCCGCCCGTCCGCGCGTCGACCGCGACGACCACGCTCCATGGACCGGTCACGTACATCGTGCCGTCGACGACGAGCGGCGTGCCCTGGAGCTGTCCCGGGAACGCCTCGAGATCGGCGCTCCAGGCCAGTCCGAGCTGCGCGACGTTGGCCGTCGTCAGTTGCGTAAGCGGACTGTAGTGCGTCTCGGCCGTGTCGAGTCCGTACATCGGCCATGGGACATCAGTACCCTGCCGGCCTCCCGCCTGCGCCAAGGCTCCGGCGGACAGGTCGGCATTCGGCCTTCGGCCTGCGGACGCCACTTGCGGCGCGCCTCCACCGTTCGTGACCGAAGTCGACCGACGGTCAGCGATGCCGACCTGCGTGCACATGGTCGCCACCACCAGGCTCAGCGATACGTTCACGGCGAGGGTGCGGCGACGTCCCAGCGCCGTACCCGGCACCCCGTACCCGGTACCCGTCTTCCCCGCCCCGGTGCCCGTGTCCCCGTTCCCGGTTCCCGTCGCGCGACGCAACGTCATCGGGCGCCCTTCGCGCGGGCCGCCATCTGCCGATCAATCGACGCCTTCAGCTGCGGCAGGTGGCGCAATGCGTTCTGGTAGTAGATCTTCCGCAGCACCGCGTCCGGCAGGCCGAGACCGGAGATCTGCCAGCGGCCGTGGCCGGGCGAGCCGCCCGGCGTGCGCACCTGGGCCGGATGCGGGAAGTACTCGTCGAGCGTCTCGAGGGCGCGCCAGTGCGGGCGCCAGAACTCGTCGGCGCCGCGCGTCTGGCTGCCGTCGGTGCCGAAGAACACGCGGTCCTGGTACTTGATCAGGAACTCGCGCCAGAACCGCGGCGCGCGACCGAGGTCCTGCACCGTCGCCGAGATCTCGACGTCGGCGTTCGGGTACGTGTCGAGGAACCTGGTGAGCTTCTCGGGGTCGTAGTACAGCATCGCGAGGTGCGCGTTCACGAAGCGCGTCTTCGGATGCTTCCTGTGCATGTTCTCGCGCGCCTTCTCGACGACCTCGTAGCTCGGGCCCGTCTTCGCGTAGTTGTTGGTCTCGTCGCCGCGCCAGAGGCCGGCTTCGTAGCGCTCGTTCTTCGGGCTGATCGGGAAGAAGCGCCCGATCGAGTCGCTCAGGTGGATCATCACCGGCTTGTCGTATTTCGCGGCCATGTCCCAGATGGGGTCGAGGCGCGGATCGTCAGCCTGGATGAACGAGCCGTCGGGGTTCTTCACGTCGACCCCGAGGGTCTTGTGCACCTTCATGCCGGCGGCGCCCGCCTTGAAGGCACGCTCCATCTCCGTGGCGAACTTCTGTGACCAGCCGGGCTCGTTGATGCCCTCGGCACTGAAGGTGATGAAGTTGGCGACGCGATCCTTGTGCGAGGCGCCTGCGGCGAGCACCGCATCCAGCGCCGCGCCGGTGCCACCGTTGAGATTGACGATGGCGCCCATGCCGATCTCGTCCATCAAGCCGATCACCTGCGTGTAGGCCGCCTCCGAGTCGAGGCCTCGCGCGTGCACGTGGAAGTCGATGGCCGGGTACTTCGCGCGCCAGATGTTGGTGCGCGGCAGGCGCAGCAGCGTCAACGGCATCGGCGGCGTCTGCTCGGTCGACGGCTTCCACCCCGCCGGCGCCCCCACCTCCTCCATCGTCGGCAGCGGCGGCATCCACGTCGCACCCTCTTTGACGCCAGCCGGCGCCTTCGGCTCGACGGGGACGTCGGCGGCGGGCCGTGCCGGTCCCGTGGCGGGCTGCGCGGGCGATTGTGCGGTGACACCACCGACGCCGATGTTCCAGGCTGCAACGCTGATGGTGGCCGAGGTGACGAGTGCGAGAGTGGTCCGTCTAGACATGGGTGAGGGGAGGCTCCGGCGTGGATTCTTCCACGAATACGACGGCGAGACGCCCATCGTGGCAGCGCCCCATCGTTCGTGGCAGGATCGGCGGCACGGAGGAACGTCCAGATGGTTCGAACCGCGGCCCAGGTCGTGTGCGGTGTCGTCGTGTGCGCAAGTCTTGCGCAGGCGCAGGTGCCGCTGACGCGCATCAACGTGTCGACCGACGGCACACCCCGGCCGGTGGCCACTCGCGGCGTGCCTCGCACGAATGTCGACGGGACCATCGTCGCCTTCGCGTCCAGTTCGCCAGGACTCGTTCCAGATGACACGAACAACGCGCTGGATGTGTTCGTCCGCGACCTCAACGCAGCGACCACGTCGCGCATCAGTGTCGGGCCTGGCGGCGTGCAAGCCGACGATGACTCGGAAGACCCCGCGGTGAGCGCCGATGGCCGCTTCGTGACGTTCACATCGAAGGCGGCCAACCTGTCCCCCGGCGCGTGTGCGGCTTCGCTCAACCACTGCCGCGATGTGTACGTGTATGACCGGCAGACCGCGACGCTCGAGCGAGTCACGCGCGGACTGCAGGGTGCGCCGCCGTCTCTCGGAGCGTGGGAGCCTCACATCAGTGGCAGCGGTCGATTCGTGGTGTTCGCGTCACACGCCGACAACCTCGTACCCGGCGATACGAACGACGCACCTGACATCTTCCTGGTGGATCGGACGGTGGGCAGCACGACTCGCGTCAGCGTCGGCGCTGGCGGGAGCCAGTCCACGCACCTGACGCTCACTCGCCAGGCGAGCAGCCCGGTGGTGAGCGACGACGGTCGTTTCATCGCCTTCGTCTCGACCGCTTCGAACCTCGCACCGGGAGGCGCCAACACGGGCTGTCGGGTCGTTGGCGCAGATGTCTGTCCCGAGGTGTATCTGCACGACCGCGGCGATGGGTCAACGATCCGTGTGAGCGTCAATACGGCTGGCCAGCGTGCCGATCTGGGTGCCGGGGCGGTGACCATGACGCCTGATGCGCGCACGCTCGTCTTCGTCTCGGCCGCTGGAAACCTTGGCGGAACGACGGGCGCCACTCCACCCTTCCCGCCCGGGTGGGCCATTGTCGTCTACAGCTACGACCGGGTCACCGGCGCCGTCACCCCAGCATTCACGCAGGCGCCCACCGAGGTGCTGACGACCGACATGAGAAGTCCGGCGATCAGTGCGGAGGGGCGATTCGTTGCGTTCCCCCTCAGGCGCTCCCACCCGGGACAGCCCGCCCTGACTCTCGTCGAGTCCCTGGTTCTATGGGATCGCGAACTGGGTACCGTGCGCAACATCGTAGGGGGGCCGGGAGGCGAGCCGGCGCCCCAGGGCGGCGTACTGGAGTTGCCGTTCCTGTCAGGCAATCACCACGCACTGACGTTCATCAACCGCACCAGTGAGACGGACGTCTTCCAGATCGACCCACTCGACGGCGACCGTGACGGCATGTCGAACACGTGGGAAGAAGCGCTGGGGCTCGACCCGCGCAGCAGCGCCGGGGTCGACGGCGCCAGCGGTGATCCCGACGGCGACGGCGCCACCAACGTCGAAGAGTTCACCGCGCAGACGCATCCGCGCGGGCTCCCCTCCGCCACGCGCTACTTCGCGGAAGGCGCCACGAGTGCATTCTTCGAGACGCGCATCGCCCTGGCCAATCCCACGGCGCAACCGGCCCACGCGCTGTTGCGCGTCGTCGACGGCACGGGCCGCACGCTCAGTACCACCGTGGCCGTGCCCCCACGTCAGAGCCGGAAGGTGCCGATGAGCACCATCTCGCGGCTCGGCACCGCGGAGTTCGCGACGACGCTGGAGTCCGACGTGCCGTTGGTCGCGGAGCGGCAGATGTGGTGGAACAGCGAGAACGCCTACGGCTCGCATGCCGAGCGCGCCGTTGCCGGGCCGAGCCGCACGTGGTACTTCGCCGAAGGCGCAACCGCCGGCGGCTTCGACCTCTTCTACCTCTTGCAGAATCCATCGGCGACGGCGACGACCGTCGACGTCACGTACTTGCGGGGGGCTGGCGCCCCGCTCGTCAAGTCGTATACGCTGCCGCCTCGCTCTCGCACGAACATCTGGGTGGACGTCGAGGAGTTCGACGGCGTCCAGGCGCTCGCCAGTGCCGAGGTCTCGGCCGTCATCGACGCGCGTGACGGCACCGACATCATCGCCGAGCGCGCGATGTACTACACGGCCGCCGGCGCGGCTGGCGCGCGGCCCTTCGAAGCCGGCCACGACGCCTCGGGCATCACGGCGCCGGCGCTCTCGTGGTTCCTGGCGGAAGGCGCCACCGGCAGCTTCTTCGATCTGTTCGTGTTGATCGGCAACCCAGATGCTCGGCCCGCACGCATCGACGCCGAATACCTGCTGCCCGATGGCACGCGGCTCACTCG
Source organism: Luteitalea sp. (assembly GCA_035503395.1). Lineage (GTDB taxonomy): Bacteria > Acidobacteriota > Vicinamibacteria > Vicinamibacterales > Vicinamibacteraceae > Luteitalea. The sequence goes on along the minus strand of DATJTM010000628.1, from coordinate 6,467 downwards.
CCCGCATCTGGTACCGGCGCGCAGCCGCTACAGCATCTGGGTGGATCGCGAGGACGCGCAGCTGGCCGACACTGCGGTGTCCACCACCATCCGCGTCGTGAACGACGTGCCGGTCGTGGTCGAGCGCGCGATGTGGTGGCCCGGCCCCTCGTCGGCGCAATGGCTCGAGGCGCACGCCAGCGCCGGCAGCGTGACCGCCGCGGCGCGCTGGGTCGTCGCCGACGGCGTCGTCGCCAACGCACCCGCGACCACCGACACGTACGTGCTCGTCGCCAACGTCGGGACGACCGCCGATCAGATTCGCGTCACGTTGCTGTACGACGATGGCGGGGGCGCAACGAGCCGCACGTTTCCGGTGAGCGCCGGCAGCCGCTTCACCGTCGACGCGCGGGCCGAGTTTCCCGAGGCCGTCGGCCGCGGCTTCGGCGTACTGGTCGAAAGCCTGACCGGCGCCGCGCTGGTCGTGGAGCGTTCGATCTACAACGATGCCGGCGGCGTCCGCTGGGCCGCCGGCAACAACGCTCTCGGCACTGCCGTGCCGTAGCCCACCAAAGTCACAAGTCTGAAGTTGAAAGTCCAAAGCTGTGGCTGGGCCCGTCCGCGCGCCGCGCAAGCGTCACGTCAGCTTTAGACTTTTGACTTTGCCCTTTTGACTTTGACTTTCTGAAGTTCAGCCGCCACTCATGATGTAGCTCTCGAGCGAGCTGATCGTCGACTCGTGTTCCTGCACCACGGCGCGGACGACGTCGCCGATCGAGATGACGCCGGCGAGCCGATTGCCCTCCATCACCGGCAGGTGGCGGATGTGGCGGTCGGTCATCAACGACATGCAGCTGTCGCAGGTCCAATCCGGCGCGACGCTGATCAGCGGTGCGGTCATCACCTCACGCACGGTCGTGTCGCGTGAGCTCTTGCCGTGCAGGACCATCTTGCGGGCATAGTCGCGTTCCGACAGGATGCCGAGCGCCTCGCCGTCCTGCAGCACCATCACCGCGCCGATGTTCTTGTCGGCCATCAGGCGGAGCGCGTCGAGCACCGTGTCGTCCGGGTGCACCGCATATACGTCCGTCTTGCCCACGAGCATGTGTCGCACGAGCGTCGTCATGAAGTCGCCTCCGCCGCGCGGCTCTCGCCACGCGCTGGTCAGGACCTGCTGGTCTGTTCGGACTGCGGCGACACTACGCCCGCCCGGGGCGGGCGTCAAGTGAGCGGCGCCGGGGCGCGCCCATGCACATCGGTCAGGGACGCCAGCGCACCTTGTAGAGACGTTCCCCCGGCAGGGTGACGATCGCGTCGGGATGCGCCAAGCGGATCCGCGACGTCCACCAGTCCGGCTCATCGGCTTGCGTCCACGCCAGCCGTCCCGACCGCGCGTCGACGACCGCGCTCTTCACGTGGGCCTTGCCGGCCAGATCGGGATCGGGCGAGAAGCGCTGCGTGTCGCGATTGAAGCGCCACACACCCTCGGTGGCACTGACGATCAGGTCGGCGGACGCGGGCACGGGCGTCAGTTCGTGGCCGCCCTCACCCGGCAGCGTCGCGCGCGAGACGAGTCGCAACGACGGCGTCGACGATGACCAGTCCACCAGCGCGTAGGCGCGCAGCTCACGCAGCCCGAGGGCCCACAGACGCTGGCGGGCGGCGTCCCAGACGACGCCGTGGCCCGACTCGAGCTCGGTGGTGAAGACCACGCGGTCCGGACGCTCGACGTCGAAGACGGCAAGACGATTGCCGGTCTCGGGACGAACACTGCAGGCGAGCACGACCCGATCGCGCGGCAGCATCTCGGCCGAGTGCGTATTGCCGCACCGGCCCCACCAGAGCGCCCGCCCGGTCGCCACGTCGACGAGCGCCGCGCCGTCACTCGACGCCGTGATCAGCATGCGGTCCGCCCCGACCGGCTTGCAGTCGTCGGTCGACCGGAAGAGCGCCCGGTAGGCCTCGGGCAGTTCGGGACGGTCGGCGGCCCGCCACGACCAGGTCTTGCGTGGCGCGGTCGGCTGGGTCACGTCGAGGACGAACACCTCGTCCCAGCCGCAGACCACCAGCGAGTCGGCAGCCGCCGGCGGGGCGAGTCCGAGGACGACGAGGAGGGTGACGAGCGACAGGCACGGCAGACGCATCGCGGGCACTCTAGCGCAGGCGCTCCGCAGTATGATCCCTCCACAACACGACATTCCAGTCACGGGAGATCCGCACGTGGAACAGGCACATTCGGCGACGCCGGCAGGACGCCCGTCGCCCGTCGATCGGCGCGCATTCGTGCGCCGCGTCTCGGGATCCATGGCCGCGCTGTCGGCCTTCTCGGCCACCGGCAGCGCAGCGCAGTCGCAGATGTCCGGTGCCTCGACGGTCGAGAAACAGGTGACACAGCCCGGCTGGCAGGGACCGCCGCGGCTCAAGTTCGCGGTGATCGGCCTCAATCACGGCCACATCAACGGCATGACGGATGCCGTGGCGCGCGGCGGCGGCGAGCTGGCGTGGGTGTATGCCAAGGAGCCCGAACTCATCAAGGAGTTCCAGCAACGCAATCCGAAGGTGAAGGTTGCGCGCAGTGAAGCCGAGGTGCTCGACGATGCGCAGGTGAAGGTGGTGCTGAGTGCGTCGATTCCCGACGAGCGGGCGCCCCTCGGCATCCGGGTGATGAAGGCCGGCAAGGACTTCATTGCCGACAAGCCCGGCATCACGTCACTCGAACAGCTGGCCGAAGTGCGCAAGGTACAGGCCGACACCAAACGCATCTACTCGATCGTCTACAGCGAGCGCTTCGAGAATCGCGCGACGGTGAAGGCCGGTGAGCTCGTCAAGGCCGGCGCCATCGGCAAGGTGCTGCAGACGCTCGGCACGGGGCCGCATCGCGCTGGATTCAAGAACCGGCCGGAGTGGTTCTTCGACGCCGGGCGCTATGGCGGCATCCTCGTCGACATCGCGTCGCACCAGGCCGACCAGTTCCTCTTCTTCACCGGATCGACGAAGGCCGAAGTGGTCGCCGCGCAGGCCGGCAACGTCCACACGCCGGCCCACCCGAAGTTCCAGGACTTCGGCGACATGATGGTACGTGGCAACGGCGGCAGCGGCTACATCCGGGTCGACTGGTTCACGCCGGATGGCCTGCCCACCTGGGGCGACGGCCGCCTGACGATTCTCGGCACCGACGGCTTCATCGAGATCCGCAAGAACGTCGACATCACCGGGCGGCCTGGCGGTTCTCACCTGTTCCTGTCCGATCAGAAGCAGACGGTCTACGTCGACACGTCGAAGGTCGAACTGCCGTACGGCAAGCAGATCGTCAGCGACGTGCTGGATCGCACCGAGACGGCGATGTCGCAGGCGCACTGCTTCCTCGCGATGGAACTCGTGCTGGACGCGCAACGCCGCGCGCAGGCGCCGGTGTTGAAGACGTAGGGCGAGGACGACCATGGCAGCCACACCACACGCATCGCGACGCACGTTCCTCAAGCGCGCCGCCACCGTCGCCACCGCCACGGCAGGCCTGAGCCGCGCCGACGCCGTCGAGGCGACGGCGGGGTTTCCGGCGATCGTGCCGGCCCGCGTGCTCGGCGCACAGGCCCCGAGCAACCAGATCACGGTCGGCGCGATCGGCGTCGGCCGCATTTCGCGCGGACATGACCTGCCGGGCATCTGGAAACATCCGCAGGCCCGGATCATGGCCGCCTGCGATCTCGACGCCAACCGTGTCACCGACGCGAAGACGCTGATCAACGAGCACTACACGAAGGCGCTCGGCAAGCCGTACGACGGCGTCACGGGCTATGCCGACTTCCACGAACTGCTCGAGAACCGCGACGTGGATGCGGTGGTGATCAGCACGCCGGATCACTGGCACGCGATCATCGCCATCGCGGCGGCGCGGGCCGGCAAGCACATCTACCTGCAGAAGCCCGCGTCACTCACCATCGCCGAAGGCCGCGCACTGAGCGACGAAGTGCATCGGTCCGGCGTGATCTTCCAGATCGGCAGCCAGCAGCGGTCACAGATCCAGTTCCGGCGGGCCTGCGAGCTGGTGCGCAACGGCCGGATCGGGACGGTCAAGACGGTGCAGGTCGGCCTGCCCGGCGACCCGTCGGGCGAGAACGAACCCGAGATGCCGGTGCCGACCGGCTTCAACTACGACGCGTGGCTCGGGTCGACGCCGAAGGTGTATTACACGGAGAAACGAGTTCACCCGCAGAAGGGGTACGACCGTCCGGGGTGGCTGCGCTGCGAACAATTCGGCGCCGGGATGATCACCGGGTGGGGCGCCCATCACATCGACACGGCCCACTGGGGCATGGGCACCGAACACACGGGCCCGGTCGAAGTGTGGGGCAAGGCGGAGTTCCCGAAGTCGGGGCTGTGGAACGTCCACGGGCCGTTCCGGACCGAGGCGCGCTACGCCAACGGCGTCCACATGATCGTCAGCGGCGACTTCCCGAACGGCATCCGCTTCGAGGGCACCGACGGCTGGATCTTCGTGTCGCGCGGCAACGAGACGGTCACGTCGAGCGATCCGACGGCGCGGCTCAAGGACGCCCAGGCGCTGGCGGCCAGCGACCCGCGCATCCTCGACTCGGTGATCGGACCCGACGGCGTGCATCTCTACGAGAGCCGCGAACATCACGGCAACTGGCTCGAGTGCATTCGCAGCGGCCAGCAGCCGATCGCCCCGGTCGAAGTCGCGCACCGTTCGTGCAGCGCCTGCCTGCTGCACCACATCGCGATGAAGCTCCCCCGCCGCCTGACGTGGGACCCGCTGCGCGAACGCTTCGTCAACGACGACGAGGCGAACGCGCTGCTGTCGCGCCCGCAGCGCACGCCATACGTGTTGCCGACCTAAACAGAAAGGCAGAGCCGGCTGCGGAGCGCGCCGAAGCCCCAGGGCGAAGGCGGGTCCCAGCCGGCCGTGTTTCGGGAACCGGGAACCGGAGAACCGGAGAAAAAAGTTCGAAAAGTTCAAAAAGGACAAGAAGGACAAGAAGGGCTTCTTGCCCTTTCGTCCTTTTCGCCCTTTTGCAGTTGCTACCCTGACAAGGTGCAACTGCCGACTGCCGTCTCCGCCAGCCCGACGGCACCGCGTGGCACCTTCACGCCATTCCGGCACCGCATCTTCTTCGCGATCTGGATTGCGAATCTCGTCTCGAACTTCGGCAGCCTGATTCAGGGCGTCGGCGCGTCGTGGTTGATGACGTCACTGGCGCCCGGTGCGGCGATGGTGTCCCTGGTGCAGGCCTCGACGTCGCTGCCGATCATGCTGCTGTCGCTCGGGGCCGGCGCGATTGCCGACATCCACGATCGCCGCAAGGTGATGCTCGTTGCGCAAGGCTTCATGCTCGCGGTGTCGGCGGCGCTTGCCGCACTGGCACACGCGGGGTGGCTGACGCCGTGGACGCTGCTCATGTTCACGTTCCTCATCGGCTGCGGGGCGGCCCTCAACGGACCCGCGTGGCAATCGAGCGTCGGCGAACAGGTGCCGCGAGAGGACCTGCCCGGCGCGGTCGCGCTCAACAGCCTGGGCTTCAACCTGGCGAGAGCCACCGGACCCGCGATCGGCGGCATCGTCGTCGCCAGCTTCGGCCCGGAAACAGCGTTCCTGGTGAACGCCATTTCGTATCTCGGGCTGATCGCCGTGCTCGTCAGCTGGCAGCGGCAGCCAACCCCGACGACACTGGCGCCGGAGTCGTTGTGGCCGGCGATGGGGGCGGGGCTGCGCTATGCCGCGCTGTCGCCGCGCATCGACCGGGTGCTCGTCCGCGCCGCGGTCTTCGGCCTGCTGGCGGCGGCCGTGTGGTCGCTGCTGCCGCTCGTCGCGCGTGACCTGCTAGCCGGCGGTCCGCTGACGTACGGCGTGCTCCTCGGATCCTTCGGCAGCGGTGCGGTGATGGGCGCGTTGTCCAGCACGCGATTGCGTCACCAACTGTCCAATGAGCGCCTCGTGGCGATGACGTCGCTCGTCTTCGGGCTCGGTGCGGCGACGGCGGGTCTCAGTCGCACGCTGCCGCTGACGATGCTGGGATTGGTGGCGGCGGGCGCGTGCTGGGTGCTGGCGCTCTCGACGTTCAACATCCTCGTCCAGATCGCGTCACCGCGCTGGGTCGTCGGACGCACGATGGCCGTCTACCAGATGGCGACGTTCGGCGGGCTCGCGATCGGCAGCTGGACGTGGGGCCAGGTAGCGGCCGCGCACGGCGTGCCTGCCGCCCTGTTCAGCGCTGGCGGCGGCCTGCTCCTGTCGTCCCTGCTCGGCAGGTGGCTGCGGCTGCCGGCCGGCGACGCGCCCGACGTCGAGCCGTCGGGAGCCTGGGGCGCGCCCCGCGTCACCATCGACGTCGACCCGCGCAGCGGGCCGGTCATCACCGTCATCGAGTACGAGGTGCCGACTCCCAAACAGGCGGCGTTCGTCGCGGCGATGCAGCCGTTGCGACGCATGCGCCGCCGTGACGGGGCCCGCGGCTGGAGCCTCGTGCAGG
>DATJTM010000627.1:0-10967 GCA_035503395.1 Luteitalea sp. | reverse complement strand
GCGACGCGACGGGCGGCGGCGTGCTGGCTGACCAGCGCCGCCAGTGATCGCACCTGAATCGGCTTGGCGATGTGTCCGTCCATGCCGGCGTCGAGGCACCGCTGCGCGTCACTGGCCATCGCATGCGCGGTCATCGCGATGATCGGCACGCGCGCCAGCCCCAGCTGGGCCTCGCGGGACCGAATCGCCGCGGTCGCTTCGAAGCCCGACATGTGCGGCATCTGCAGATCCATCAGCACGATGTCGTAGGCGTCGCGATTCACCGCGGCCAGCGCCGCATAGCCGTCGCCGACGACGGTCACGTGGTGCCCACCCTTGCTCAGCGCCGCGGTGGCGATCCGCTGGTTCACCGGATTGTCTTCCGCCAGCAGAATGCGCAGCGGTGCCGCGTCGTCGGACCGGAGCGTGGTGGCGCGACGCTCCGCCTCGACGACGTCCTGAACGGCAGGGATGCCGACATTCGCCGTGAAACGGAAGCAGGTCACGATGCCCGGCGTGCTCTCGACGACGAGCGTGCCACCCATCATCTGCACGAGCCGGAGCGAGATCGACAGCCCCAGCCCAGTTCCGCCGTAGAGCCGCGTCGTCGAGCCGTCGGCCTGGGTGAAGGCTTCGAAGATAGCCGCCTGTTTGGCCGGCGCGATGCCGATGCCCGTGTCGGTGACGGCAAAGGCCAGGCACGTGCCGGAATCACAGGTGGCATCGACCGAGACGTCGATGCGCACCGAGCCTTCGCTGGTGAACTTCAGTGCGTTGTCGACCAGGTTGAGCAGCACCTGCCGCAGGCGGTCGCCATCGACGACGACGTGCGACGGCACGTCGCGGGCCACGGCGGCCTCGAAGCGCAGCCCCTTGTGGGCGGCCTTGAAGGCCAGCGTGCGCATCACGCCATCGACGCACTCGCGCAGTTCGACGGCGGTCGGCACCATCTCGAGCTTGCCGGCCTCGATCTTCGAGAAGTCGAGGATGTCGTTGATCACGCGGAGCAGGGCCTGCGACGAGTCACGGACCACCTCCAGGTGCTGGCGCGCGTCCGGGCGCAGGTCGCAGTCGAGGGCGAGATCGGTCATCCCGATGATGCCGTTCATCGGGGTGCGGATCTCGTGGCTCATGTTGGCCAGGAACTGGCCCTTGGCTTCGCTGGCTTCCTCGGCCTTCTGCTTGGCCACCTGCAGGTCCTGCGTGCGCACGTCCACGAGGCGCAGCAACTCGCGCTCGCGGGCCCGCAGCGATGCAGTGCGTGCCCTGACGCCGAACGCGGCGGCGCCGACGATGAGGAGACCAATCACGCCGCGGAACGGCCAGGTCTCGTAGAGGAGTGGTTGCACGTCGAGCGTGAGCGTCGCCACGTCCTGACCACGCGCGCCGCCGGGGCCGATCGCGCGCACGAGGAAACGGTGCGAGCCCGGCGGCATCCACGTGTAGTACGCGACCCGGCGTTCCCCGGCATCGACCCACGCCTGGTCGACCCCGTCGAGCCGATACTCGAAGCGCGTTCGCCGGGCGGCGGGCAGCGTCAGCGTCGTGTAGTCGATCGACAGCGTTCGCGAACCGGCTGGAATCGTGATCGCTCCCGCGGTGAACGGCGCCCGCACCGATGCCCCCTGTCCGTTGAGCGTCACGCCCTCGACGACCACCGAGGGCGATGCGATACGCGTGGCAACCCTGGCCGGCAGCACGGCAGCCGCGCCCTTCAGCGTCGAGAACCACAGTCGTCCGTCGCGGCCCTCGATCGCCACACCCTGGGCACCGGCCGTGCCCTCGTCGCTGCGCAGACCTTCACCCTGCTGATAGAACGTCGGCGAGAGGCGTGCCCGGCGGCCGTCGGCGACCGCCTCGATGTCGGCCATGTCGACACGAAAGACGCCGCGCTCACTGGAGGCCCAGAGCCGACCCTGCGGATCGGTCAGCGCCGCCACCACGACGTCTTCAGGCAGGCCCTGCAGTGGCGTCAGCCCGCGGACCTGCTCGTGACGGACCCACCCGAGCCCGCCGCGTGTGCCGACCCAGATCGTGCCGCGTCGATCCTCGTGGAGTGACAAGAGATCGTTGCTGGGGAGTCCATCGGCGGTCGTGAAGACGCGGACCGTCCCGTCCGGCCGTCGCCGCACCAGCCCGCGGGTGTTCGTGGCCAGCCACACGTTGCCGGCGACGTCTTCGTGAATCCACCGAACGCCAGTCTGAACGGCGGCCTGCCCGGGCAGGTACGGCTCGAAGCGACGACCGACGAGGCGGTCGACACCGGCGAACGTGCCGACGAGCAACGTGCCGTCCCGCAGGACCTGCATGCCCCAGATGCGCGGCTCCGACAGCCCGTCGCGTTGCGTCGCGATCCACCATCGCGATCCTTCACGGCACGCGAGGCCGGCCTCGGTGCCGGCGCACAGTCGGCCGTCGGGCAGGGTCGTGACCGTCCACACGCTGTTGCTGGGCAATCCCTGCGTGCGGGTGAAGGTATCGATGCGGCCGTCAGGGTGAATCTGGTTGAGACCTCCGCCGTCCGTGCCGATCCAGATCGAACCGTCGGGAGCTTCGTGCAGCCCGTAGGCGCGGTCGGAGGACAACCCTTCCTCGGTGCCGAAGGACGTGAAGGCGCCATCGGTGAGCCGGGCGAGCCCGGTGCCGTAGCCGCCCACCCAGAGCGTCCCGTCGCGATCTTCGTAGAGACTCCGGACGGCGACCCGCAACGCGGCGTCCCGGATCCCGGCGGTGACGAACCGTCCGTCGCGGTAGCGGGCCAGACCGGCGCTGGTCCCCACCCAGAGGTTGCCGTCGCGGTCTTCACGCAGGGCCCAGACGTTGTCGGCCGGCAGGCCGCTGTAGGTGTCGAACCGTTGCAGGCGGCCGTCACTCCAGCGATACATGCCATCGGCATACGTGCCGAACCACAGGGCGCCGTCGTGGCCTTGCGCGATCGTCCAGATCACGCTGGAGTGGAGGCCGGGGATGGCGCCATCCGTGATCACGCGGCGATTGAAGAGGCGCGACAGGCCGCCGCCGTCAGTGCCCACCCACAGCACACCATTGCGGTCCTCGAAGAGGGAGCGAACAGTCTCGTGCGCGAGGCCGTCGCGCCGCTCGTACCGATCGAGGCGCGTTCCGTCCCAGCGGGCGAGCCCAGCCATCGTCATGCCGATCCACAGCGCGCCGCTGCGATCGACGAGCAGGGCCTGGACCCCCATCTCGGGCAGGCCGTGCTCCCGACCGAATGGCGTGAAGACGCCGTCGCGGTATCGGATCAGTCCACCCGGGTGCGTGCCGATCCAGAGCGTGCCGTCCGGTCCCTCGGCCAGCGCCCGGATGAAGTGATTCTTGAGTGCCGGCGTGTTGTGCCGATCGAAGGTCGTGAAGCGGACGCCGTCGAAACGCACCAGGCCGGACTCGGTCCCGAGCCAGATATAGCCGTCCCTCGTCTGCAGCAACACCATCAGGGTGTTCTGCGCGAGTCCGTCGGAGGCGTCCCAGCTCTCGGCCACGTACTGCGAGAGCCGCCTGGCCGGATCGAGGGCACGGGCCGGCCCCGGCGCGCAGCACAGGACAAAGACCAGGAGGGCACACCACCAGCGGGCGCGTCCGGGGGACACGCATCGCAGGTATCCGTGAGCCGGTGGTGCAGGCATGGACGACCGGATAATCGGCCGCCTGCCGTGCGCACTGGAATGGTGCGAACCGCTGCTCGATCCCTGTCGGCCGGCAGCCCGCCGGGCCGGCGAACTCAGGCCCGTGGTGTGGCGGCGCGCCGCAGACGGTCGTGAATGGCCAACCACAGGTCGCCATCGGGTGGGCGCACCACCACGATGGTGTCGGCACCGGCGCGGTCGAGGCGACGAAGGTGGGCGTAGAGCTCGCGGCCATAGCCGTCCGGCGTGTCTGCCGCCGTGAGGTGCGCGTGCACGTCGACGCGAGCCCTGACTCCTGAGTCCTCGCGCGCTTCTCCTGACTGTCCATCGCCGGGGGTCAGGAGGGCGACGCGCCGGCCGGCCGCGGCATGGGTCGCCAGGGTCGCCGGCAGCTGCGCTGCGTCGACGAGCTCGACGGGCGTCCGCGGCGCGTAGTGCGAGGCGACGCTGCCGGGCACGCGGGGGACGGCGGTCGTGGCGTCGTGGAGCGGGCCGACCACGGCTTGGATGTCCGTGCGGGTCACCCGTCCTGGCCGGAGCACGCGGACGGTTCCGTCGAGGCACGCGACGATCGTCGACTCGAGGCCGACGTGGCTCGGGCCGCCGTCGAGGACGAGCGCGACCTCGCCGCCCAGATCGTCCCGTACGTGGTCGGCTGTGGTCGGACTGACGTGGCCGTACCGGTTGGCCGATGGCGCGGCCAGGCCGCCGTCGAAGGCGCGGAGGACTGCGAGTGCCACGGGATGCGACGGCACGCGTAAGGCGACGGTGTCCTGACCGCCGGTCACGGCGTCGAGGACGGCCGGCTGGCGGGGCAGGACCAGGGTCAGCGGCCCCGGCCAGAAGCGCGCCGCCAGTTGCGTGGCCGCGGGGGGAATGTCCCGCGCCCACCGCGCCATGTGTTCGGCGCCCGGCACGTGCACGATCACCGGATGGGAGGCCGGGCGTCCCTTGACGGCGAAGATCCTGGCGATCGCGGCCGGGTTGGAGGCATCACCGGCCAGTCCGTAGACGGTCTCGGTCGGCAGTCCGATGACGTCGCCCGCCTGCAGCGCCGCCACCGCGCGCGCGATGTCGCGCTCGGGAACCATCCCCCGATGATAGCGAGTCGGTGGGTGGCCCCGGGGCCGCGGTGTCGACGGCGTCCGCCCCGTGCCGGACGGGCGAAGGTAAGATGCCGCGCATGCGTCGCCTGCTGTTGCTGCTGGTGGCGCCGTTTGTCGCGGTCGCGACAGCCGGCGCCGACGTCGTCGTCGAACGGACCGCGTGCCCGGTCACCGGCCAGCCGCCCGGACAGTGCGTGCGACTGTCGAACGGCACGGTGGACGTCGTGCTCGCGACGACGATCGGGCCGCGCGTCGTGCGTTACGGCTTCGTCGGCGGCGACAACCTGCTGGGGTGGGTGCCGGCCGACACCGTGAAGACAGAGCTCGGGGCGTGGAAGCCGTGGGGCGGTCATCGGCTCTGGACGGCGCCCGAGGCCATGCCGCGCAGCTATTCGCCAGACAACGAACCCGTCGACGTCACCATCACCGGCAGCACGGTGACGCTCACGCAGGCGGTCGAACCGACGACGGGCATCCAGAAGGTGCTGACCGTGACGTTGGCGGACACAGGCACCGCCGTGACGGTCGGGCACCGCCTCGTCAACAAGGGCTACTGGGCGGTCGACGTCTCACCGTGGGCGCTGACCATCATGAACACCGGCGGCACCGTGCTGTTGCCGCAGGAGCCGTACGCCTCGCACGACGACGCGCTGCTGCCGGTGCGGGCGATGACGCTGTGGGCTTACACCGATCTCTCGGATCCCCGATGGCAGATCGGGCCGAAGTTCCTGCGCCTGCGGACCGACGCGGCGCGCTCGGGCTCGCAGAAAGTCGGCATCTCCAACAAGCAGGGCTGGGCCGGCTATCACCGCAACGGCACATTGTTCGTGAAGCGCTACGACTGGCAGGACGGCGCGACCTATCCGGACAACGGCGTCAACACCGAGGCGTACACGGCGGGGGCCTTCATCGAACTCGAGACGCTCGGCGCACTCGTGTCCCTGGCGCCGTCGGCGGCGGCGACGCACGAGGAGCGGTGGTTCCTCTTCAAGGATGTCCAGCAGCCCGCGGGCGACGAGGCGCTGGGCAAGGTCCTCGCGCCACATCTGGCATCGACCCGATGACCGGGCGTTCAGTCGCTGGCCTCCGCTGACGCGTCGCCCTCGCCGGTGTCCAGCACGGCGTCGGCTTCGCGGGCCAGCATCGGCATGTCTTTCGGGACCAGCCCGAACCGAGCCGCGACGTCGGGCGCATAGCGGAGCAGGTCCGGCCGCAGCCGCATCAGCGCGAGGTCCTTGGCCTTGGCTTCGAGCATCACGTCGAAGTCGAGGCCATCGAGTTGCCGCAGGAACGTCGCCACCTCGAACGGGTTGCAGAAGTCGGCGTGGCCTGTCCACACCGGCGCCACATGCGTCACCGTCTTCTTGCGCGTCCGGGAGTCGACGCGCACCTGCTCGCGCATCTCCGTGCGCGGCGAGGACAGGTGCAGTTTCGGCCTCACGCCGGCCGGCCAGGTGCGCAGCATCCGCTCGACCGTCGGGCGCAGGGACAGACCATCAGGGTTCAGGCACCAGAAATGCTGGTAGTCGAACACCAGCCGCACGCCGGTGTGTTCGTGGATCCAGAGGGTGTCCGTCGCGCTGAAGCGCAGGTCGTCGTGTTCGAGCACGAGCCGGCGACGTACGTGCTCCGGCAACACCTTCCAGGTGTCGACCCATCGCGCTGCACTGGCCGCGCGGTCCTCGTAGGTGCCGCCGACGTGAATCACCAGCACCGCCTCGTCATTCAACTCCATGAGGTCGAGCATCTCGGCCTGCGAGGACAGGTCCCAGACGCTCTTGCGCACGAGCTCGGCATCGGGACTGTCGAGGATCACGTACTGTGATGGATGAAACGACAGGCGGAGGTCGAGACTTCTGGCGCGCGCCCCGAACGCCCGCAAGTCGGCGGCGCTCTCGCGCACCATCCCGTGAAACTGCGGCATGTCCGGATGCGTGGCGTATGGCGCGATGTCGGACGACATCCGGTACATCGAAATGCCGACCCGCCGCAGATGGCTGAGGACGCCATCGAGGTGTTCCAGCGAGACCTTCAGGTGCGGGCTCGACTGCCATCGACGGGTGTCGTGGCTCTTGAGATCGTCGCGCGCCATCACCTTGACGGGGAAACCGAGCCGCGACGGGCGTGATGGAGCAGTGCTCATGCTGGTTCGACGTGCCGGATGTGTGCCACGTCGCAGACGATGGGTCGGTGGATCAGCTCACTCGCGTCCTCTCCCGGCATGCAGACACGCCTGTCCCATCGTCGAGCATCGTGTGTGGCAGCGCGCGACCAGTCGCAGGCGCTCGCCTCGAGGGGATGCACCCTCGCTCCTCGCGTGGGTGAACCGCCTCTGGGACGGCCCTCGGTGCAGCGGGAAGGTATACCGACGACTAGAACCCGAGCTTGACGCCGACCCGTCCGGCACTGCCGTTGCGTAAGCCTTTCGTTGCCGACGGCGGAAGCTGCATCATCTCGCCGCGTGCACTCCCGCCCTGGAATGACCGGTACGCCTCTCCGAAGATCGTCAGGTCGGTGCCGCCCAGGGAGAATTCCCTCTCCAGCCTGAGTCGGACGTCGTAGATCATCGTCGGCCGGGTCGGGTCGAACAGAGCCCCCCACATCGACGCGTTCGGCGGGGCGACGCCGGTGAGGTCGGACAGGAGCGTGCTCGGACCGACTTGCCGCCTGGCCGAGGCGCGGCCCGTGAACAGCGTCCCGAATGGGCCTGGTCGCGTCACGCTCGCCGCGACCGTCCATTGGTCGGGACGGGCGCCCGGTGTGCCCATCTCCAGCCCGGACGACCACGACGCGTCACCAGCCACTCGCGTGCGCCCGAGCAGGTTGGACCGTTCGGGGGCGACCGTCGTGGCCAGGTCGATCCGCAACCCTGTGCCCGCCGACGTTGCACGCGTCGTGATGCCCTCCGGAAGAATCACCGCAACACGCTGGCCTCGGCTGGCTGGTACGTCCTGCGAGACTCCGGCGCTCGCATCGCCCGGCACCTGCGCCACGAGCCCACAGGGACCGGCCGGAGGCTCGGAGAAGACGAACGTGCCGTCGGAGCCGGCGTCGAGCACCTGTCGCCACTCGCCGCACCGCAACTCCACGCGGGCCTGACTGGCAGGGGTGCCATCGTGGCGCAGGACCACGCCGTGCACCGCGTCGGCGGGATGGTCAGGCTGGACGACGAGCAGGGCGGCAGTGAGCAGGGCGCGCATCGGAGCCGGGTCGGATGCGGATTGGACTCGCCGCGCGGCCGTCTGGCCGGTGGCCACGGGCAAGCGGCCGACCCGGGGGACAGAGCAGGATGGACGCCCGCCTACTTCGGGCGCGGCGGGCTGATCATGATGTGCGCACCGGCCGTGCCGGGGTACATCAGCCACGGTGCACCTGGACCAGGAGTGGTCGGCACGCCGGTCGATTCCGGGGTCGCGCCGGGCGTGTAGATCACCCAGCGCGTATACGCATCGCGCACCGTGCCCGTGGCGGCATCGAAGCCGCTGCCCTGGACCATCGTGGCCAGCCGCGGCTCCTTCGGCATCGTCAGCGTGCCAGCCGCGATTTCCTTGTAGCGCAGGTCGTCGGCGGGGCCGCGTCCCTTGCTGCCCTTGCCGGCGAGTTCGCGCCCCCGGGCCATGAACGGCTCGAGGTCCTTGTGGTAGCACGCGACGCTGAAGCCGTCCTGCGCAGGGTCGTCTGCCAGGCAGACGAGGGCGCCGGTCCCCTTGCGCAGCGTCGTCGCGATGCCGCCGCTGCCGATGGCGAGCACCGTGGCGGAGTCGCGCTGATCGGCCGGCGCCGCCTGTACCGCACCCGCAATCAGCGCGCCCGGCGACGGCGACTGTGCCGATGTGGTCGACGCGAGCAGCAGGGTAGTCAGACCGAACGCAACCGATGAGCGCATGGCGCGGAGGATATCACCGCACAAACGGTACTCACCCCCGCACCGCGACGGACGCACGCCTGGCTTCACCGACCGCGACGAATCCTTCACCGACGACGACCAGTGCGATCGCGAGATAGGTGACTGCTGGCAGCGAGCCGCCCGTGACGAACGTCATCACGATGGCGACCGTCGCCTGCACCGGCGCCTGTACCGACAGTACCCACAGCGGCAACGCCGTGAGTGCCGTGAAACGCAGAAGGAACAGCGTGATGATGGCGACGGCGCCGACGGCGCAGAGCAGCAGGCCGACGCCGTCCGGCGTCGCGACGGTTGGTTGCATGGCCAGCAGCGCGGCGAAGCCGAGCGTGTTGATCCAGTGCCGCCAGACCATGAGCGTGGCCGCGCCCGCCCTGCCACGCCACGTCGTGATCGGCTTGAAGCCGCCGTAGCCGGCCAGCGACGCCACGATGTAGACCAGCGCCGCCACCAGTCCGCTGGTCCCGAGCGCACTGGTCCAGGTGAGGAGCAGGCCCCCGGTCAGCGCGATCACCCCGCCGATGAGGCCCTGCGACGTCCACGGCTCGCGCAGAATCAGAATCGCCACGGCCGCCTGCAGCAGCCAGTCGAGCCGCGTGAGGAACACGTATTCCGCGACGCGCGGACTGCGCGACAGTCCGAAGTAGTACGCCACGCCAGCCACCAGGAATCCGGCGAGACCGAGCACGAGGTGCCAGCGATGTGGCGACTGCCACACCGCAGTGGACTCGTCGACGAAGGTTCGCCGCCAACGTCCCACCAGGAGTGCCACCAGCAGGGCGACGGCGCCGATGCCGTACATCCATGTGGTGGCCGGGACGAGCCCCAACCGGCCGATGGCCCTCGCGACCATGAACGGCAGCAGGCCGGCGAGGACGTGCGACGCCGCGCCGAGGCCGATCAGGCCGACTGAGTGAGTGGCGCGGACCATCCGGACCGACACGCGAGGCTGCGCGAGGCGAGCGTTTAGTGGTCCTTCTTCACATCCTTGGCCTCGTCCTTGACCTCCTTGGCCACATCCTTCGCCGCATCCTTGGTCTTGTCGACGGCGTCATCGACCTTCTCGCCGGCCTTTTCTGCGGGGCCTTTTTCGGGGCAGGCGGTGTTGGCGAGACCGGCGGCGGTCACGGCGAGGAGGAGGGCGAGCGTGCGGAGTCGAGAGTGCATGTCTGGATTATGTGCCGGCTCGTCAGTCCGACCACAGCGTCGAGCGACACGGGTGCCCGTCGACCGGCTGAACTTGGCAAGGGCTCTGCAATCGATATTGTCTGCGCCGGCTTTCCGAGCCGGGCGTGGTGGGTCGCTGAACAGATGCAGTCTGACCAGACGCTCAGGGAGGGCAAGACGGGAATGAACGAGCACACGCACTCATGCCGTTGCGGGCGACCGGTGGCGCTGCCGGCGGGAGCGATCAGGGGATACCAGTGGCTCTGCCGCAGCTGCGGATACTTGTGGACGTTGGAGCACCCGCCGACGCGCAACGCGTCTCCCCAACAGCCCTCGAGTCAGGGCTTCCGCCGCGGGCGTGCCGCCGTTCGCGTTCTGGTCATGCTGGGCTTCGCCGCGAGCGCGGCAGTGGCCGGGGCGCTCGCATACGTCTCATAAGCACTGCCGCTCGCGCATCGGGCGGTTGCACGCCCTCACACTCGCTCACCGGTCAGCCGGGTGACCCAGGTCGACAGGTGCTCCGCCTCGGCTTCGGACGCGCGACGGCGGCGCGCATGAACGACGGACACACTGCCTCCTGCCGCAGCAGCCACGCGGGTGACCACCGATCGCCAGTTCGCATCCTGTACGCGAGCACCGCCCAGCGTGAGCGCCAGCCAGTCGATGGGCGTCGCCGCCTTGTCGGCGGTCATCACCTCGAATCGCACGCCCGCCGATATCGCCGCGGTACGGAAGCGCACGACGCCGGCCAGCGGGTGCCCACGCAAGGTCGACAGCACGACGTGCGCGTCGTCAGCGGCTTCGACCCGCACCTGCACGTGACCTCGTCCCGGTAGCTGCAATGTGAGCGTGGCGCCTTCGTCGAGCCGGACACGTGGCGCCGCCGGTTCCACGCCGACCGGTACCGGCATGACGTCGGCGAAGCGCTCGCGGAACAGCTCCAGCACTGCAGGTGCGTTCAACGACGTGCCGGTGATGTCGCCCCAGAAATGCTTGACGTCGAGGCCGCCGACGCCGGACGTCGGCAATTGCTCTGGCAAGGCCTCGGTGAGTCGGCGCAGCCCGAGCGACAGTGGGGTCGCTGGCGCGTCGAGGAGTCGAGCGAGATCGTTGTCGGCCGCCGGCAACGGCTCGTCGTGTCCCTCGGCGGCCCAGACGGATTCAGCGAAC
>DATJTM010000626.1:0-4097 GCA_035503395.1 Luteitalea sp. | reverse complement strand
ATGGACGGCGTGCACCACGATGCCCTTCGGCTCCAACGCGTCAGCCAAGTCGATCGTGAACATGACCTGCGCGAGCTTGCTCTGGCTGTACGCGCGGTAGCCGGTGTAGCCACGCTCCATCATCACGTCGGTGAAGTCGATGGGCGCCGCGCTGCGCGACGACACGTGGATGATGCGGGGCGACCGCCCCTTCTCCAGCAAGGGAAGCAGACGGTAGGTCAGCAGGTAGTCGGCGAGATAGTTCACCGCGAACGTCAGCTCGTGACCGTCCAGGCTGAACTGCCGCTCGTCGCGCAGGAAGACACCGGCGTTGTTCACCAGCAGGTCGAGACGAGGATAGTCGCGCCGAATCGCATCCCCGAACTGACGGACGGCTGCCAGCGACGCGAAGTCGGCGGCGTAGAAGCGGGCCGAGCCCTTACCGGCCGCGGCGATCTCGTCGACGACGGCCTTGCCGCGTTCGGCGTTGCGCCCATGGACGATGACGTGCGCGCCCTCGGCGGCCAGTCGCCTGGCGAGCTCGCGCCCGAGTCCGTCGGTCGAGCCCGTGACGAGGACCACGCGCGACGACGTCGCGGGGCCGGGCTGCGCCCAGGCCGACACGGAGGCGACGACGAGACACAGGCAGGCCAGCAGCAATCGCATGGCCCGGGATGATATCAACGGCTTCGGTAGGGACGGCTCGCCGAGCCGTCCGTCATGCTCCTCGGACGCGTCGGCGACGCGTCCCTACCCAACCACTCGAGTCCGACGGATCCCCAGACGTCTGATGTGGTCTCAGAACGTCAGCTTGATGCCCAGCTGCGCGCGCCGCGCGTAGTTATCCTGGTTAGACGCCGTGATCTGGCCGAACGTCGTTGTGGTCGGCGTCACCACGGGCACCGGGAAGTACGGCTGATTGAGCGCGTTGATGAACTCGGCGCGCAGCTCGAGCCGCGTGCCGCCACCGAACGCGATGCTCTTGATCAGCGACAGGTCGACGCTGTTGATCGGGTCGCGCCGCACGTCGTCGAAACGCAAGGGCAGCGTGCGCACGTGGTCGACCGGGGTGGCGTTGAGTGCCGTGTCGGTGAACAGCGACGTGAAGGCGGCGGTGTTGAACCAGCGGGCCGTACTGCGGTCGCCGGCCGGCAGCGCGATCTCGCCGCCGTTCCAGAAGGCGTTGGTGCCGAACGGCACCGGAAAGCCGGCCTGGTAGGTGTACACGCCCTGGATCTTCCAGCCGCCGGCCAACGCTTCGAGCAGTCCGTTGGCGCCAGACAGCCAGGCCTTGCCCTGGCCGAACGGAAGTTCGTACACGCCGTTGACCGACAGGCGGTGCGGCACATCGAGGTCGGAGATCACGCGCGTCGGGCGTGCGTCGGCGGCGTTGAGGTATTCGGTCTCCTGCATCCAGCGCGAGAACGTGTACGCAAGTCCTACCGTGTAGCCGCGCGAGAAGCGTCGCTGCAGGCTCGCCTGCAGAGAGTGGTACGACGACGTGCCGTCGTTGTTGGTGGTGTTGATGTCGCCGAATGCCGGATAGGGTCGCAGCAGCTGGCGACGGGCGATCGTCGGGTTGTTGAGGCCGCTGCCCGGAAGCAGGCCGGCGAACGGGTTGGTCACCAGGCCGGACAGGAACGTGTTGTTGGCCACCATCGCCGCCGTGCGCGAATTGTCGGTGCTCAGGTACTGATTGGGCAGCGCGTTGATGTTGCGGACGATCTCGATGTCGTAGCCGTAGTTGCCGACATACACCAGTTCGGCCGCCCAGCTGCCCAGCAGCTCGCGCTGCACGCCGACCTGCCATCGCAGCTGCTTGGACACCGACGGCGACGGGTTGAAGAACGTGATGCTGTTGCCCAGCGACGTCTGTCGGCCGTCGGCATTGCCGACCGGTTCGAGGATGGGCGTCGTCAGGAGCGCCGTGCCCCAGTTGTACGGGATGGGTGCGCCGTTGGCATTGAAGGTCTGGTTGATCGTGGTGGTCTGTGAGTAGCCTGGCTGGATGACGTCGCCGCGGCGCTGCCCGAGGAAGCCCGCGAAGAGGCCGGCACCACCGCGCACGACGGACTTCGGATCGATCTGATAGGCGAAGCCGACGCGCGGCAGGAACGTGTTCTTCGGCGTGCGGTAGGTGGTCTCGGTGTCCTTGCCGACGAACTGCAGGCCGCCCTGCACGTTCATCTGCGGGACCAGGGCCTTCAGCGCCGGGTCGTCGAGGGCCGCGTAGCGGCCTTGCACCGTCCCCTGAATTGGCTGCACGTAGCCGAAGTCGAAGTTCGACACGCTGCGGTCCTCGACTTCGCTGAGCGGCGTCTCGACCTCGTAGCGGACGCCGAGATTGACGGTCAGCTTGCTGCCGACGCGCCAGTCGTCCTGCGCGTAGAAGCCCCACGTGGTGGAGTGCTCGTCGTATTCGGCGGCGCGCGTGATCGAGGTCGTCGACGGCAGGCCGAGCAGGAAGGCGGCGTAGTTCTGCAGCCCGAAGAAGTCGGGACCGGTGGCGCTGTTCTGCCGTGTGTACGCGTTGGTGAACGCGTACTGGCCGCTCTGATTGTTGCCGGTGGAGCGGCTGCGCTCACCGTAGATGCGCATCTCGGCGCCGGCCTTCCAGGTGTGGGCGCCCTGCGACTTGTTCAGCGTGGTCGTGAACGAATGGATCGTGATCGGCCGGATGTCGGCGCCGAACGCGACGTCGATCATCGTCGTGCCGTCGAAGTCGAGGCGCGGGAAGTAGCGATTGGCCTCGGGTACCAGCGCGTTGTAGCTGGCCGGGAAGCCGAGCGCCGTCAGGTCGTAGTTCCGGGCATCGTCCTCCTGCCCCGAGTTTCGATCGAACCGGTTGTACGCGTAGCGAACGTTGACGACCGTCGAGTCGTTCAGGCTGTGCACGTCATCGAGCACGGCCTGCCACGACTGGAACTGGAACAACGTGCCCGACGCCACCGAGTTCAGGTACTCGTTGTAGATGCTGTCTCGGTTGTACCAGCTGTAGCGACCGAACATGCGGTTGTTGTTGCTGATGCGCTGATCGACGCGGCCGGTCAGGCTGTTGTAGTCGGCCGTCTCGGGCAGTGTCGAATCGGTGATGTTGCCGGCGAGACCGCCGCTCTTCGGCGCGGAATAGGCCTCGAGGATGCGGCGCGCGATCGGGCTGATGCGATTGGCAGGAATGACGTTGCCAGGGAAGGGCTGGCCAGAAAACTGGCCGCCGCCGATCGGCACGCGCGTCAGCGGGTCGTAGATCGTGACGTTGGCGGCATAGTCGGAGAAGTCGCCGTTGCGCAGTTTCTCGGTGGGTACCCAACTGTCGCCACCCGCATCGAAGCGGGGCCGCACGTCCTTGATGTGCTCGAACCCGAACATGAAGAACGTGCGGTCCTTGCCGCTGTACAACTTCGGCAGGCTGATCGGGCCACCCACCGTGAAGCCAGGACGGTCCGACGAACTCTTGATGATGCCTTGTCCCCGCGCCTTGCCGAAGAAGTCGTTGGCGCCCAGTTTGTACGGCTCGGCCCAGTAGTAGGCGGAACCATGGAACGCATTGGTGCCCGACTTGATGCTGATGCTGGTGACGCCCCCCTCGGTGTTGCCGAACTGCGCGTCGAAGGTGGCGGTCTGCACCTTGAACTCCTGCACGAGATCGGAAGGCGGTACGTACGACGCGATCACCTCGTTGGCGTTGGCCGTCGCCGTGCTCGGAGCACCGTCGATCAGCAGGTCGCTGCGGTTGCTGCGCGTGCCCTGATAGGCGTAGCCGACGATGTGCGTGGGTTCGTAGGGACGATCGAGACGCTGGCTGCCCGAGTGGGCGAGGCCTGGCGCGAGGCCCATGATCTTGTACGGGTCGCCGTGAATCAGCGGCAGCGACGCGATGCGTGACTGATCGACGACCAGTCCAAGGTTGGCGTTCGACGTGTTGATCGTCGGTGGCTCGGCGGTGACGATCAGCGTTTCTTCCATCGCTCCGACTTCGAGCGTCACCTGCACGTCGACGGTCTCGGCCACCGGCACGATGACGTTGTCGCGCACGTACTTCTTGAAGCCTTGCAGTTCGACCGTCACCCGATACGCGCCGGGCAGCAGGTACGGCGCCTGGAACAACCCCTGGTCGT
>DATJTM010000625.1:0-10895 GCA_035503395.1 Luteitalea sp. | reverse complement strand
GCTTGGCGAGCGCGAAGTACACGCTCGTGCCCCACACGAACATCACCATCGCGATCAGCAGCGGGATGGCCGTCCACACCACCTCGAGCGCCGTGCTCCCGTGGATGTTCGCGCCGACGTCGTCAGCGCCGCGGCGCCGGTACTTGACGGCGAGCACGACGACGAGCGCCGCGACGAGCACCGTGAAGAACAGGGTGACCGCGAGCATGAAGAAGTACAGGTGGTCCACGCCGGCTGCCGACGTGGAGGCCTGGGTGGGGAAGAGAGTGAAGGAGCCGCCCATATCCTCTGACTTACGCCTTGTGTGAAGCGCCCGGTGGCACACCCATCGGGGTGCCGCCGTACAGGCCGCGACGCTCGCGCCGCCGCAGGATCATCCAGCCCAGGCCCATCGCGATCAGGAACAGCACGCCGGCCGTCCGCACCACGCGCATGATCATCAGGCCGTAGGTGCCGGTCGCCGGGTCGTAGTGAAAGCACTGCAGCGCGATCGTGTCGATCGGCGATCCGATCGTGCCGTTGGCGGCCTCGACCAGGCCGAGCCGCAGGTCGCGCGGCGCGAAGTCGATGCCGAAGAAGTAGCGCGCCAGCCGCCCGTCGGGCGTCAGGATCGTGATGCCGGCCGCATGCGCGTATTGGTCGATCTTCTCGTCGTACGAGTAGGAGAAGCCGACCGCAGACGCCAGCCGATCGATGGCCGCCTTGCGGCCCGTCAGGAAGTGCCACGCGCCTTCGGTGCCGGGCCGGGCGTAGTGCGCCAGGTGCGTCGCCTTCTTCTGCGACGCCAGGCCGGGGCCTTCACCGGGGTCGATGCTCACGACGACGACGTCGAACTCCTGCCCGGCCGTGAAGCGCAGCCCCTTGAGGCCGGCCGTCATGCCCGACAGCACTTGCGTGCACAACATCGGGCACTCGTAATACGCGAGTGCGAGCACGACGGGCCGCTTGCCGAAGTAATCGCCGATGCGCACGGCCTTGCCGGCGTCGTCGACGAACGGAATGTCGGCCGGGATCTGGTCGCCGAGCTTCTGCTTGTAGTCGACGTTCTGCAGTGCTGCCGGCTTCTCGGTCGACGGCATCCCGAGACCCGGCTGGCTGCCGCCGGGACCGCTCTGCGCCACCGCTGGGTACACGCCTGCCGTCGCGACCATCACGGTCGCCAGCGTTGCGTGTCTCATCCAGCCGAAGGTCTGCATCATCGTTCTCGTGGCGGTGGCGTCAGGAGCGCCGCTCAGTGCGGCCGTGGCCCGGCGCCCGCCGTCCCCTGCTGCGGCGAGGTCGGCGCCTGCGGCTTCGCATTCATGACGCCGGTGCCCCCCTGGTCGCCAGCCGGCGGCACGGCGCCATCGGCCGGGGTCGCCGTTGCCGGCGCGGCGGCCTTCGGCAGGCCGCGCTCGACGATCAGCTGCTTGGCGCGCTCGATCGGGAGGCGGACGGTCCCGGCGTTCCTGTCGACCCAGCCATAGGTCGTCAGCGCGTCCTGCTGCGTGCGCTTGATTCCGGCCAACCAGAGCGGCTCGTTGGTGAGCAGCATCGGGCCGGCCGCGGGACGTCCCGCCTGCCCCGCGGCGTTGGCGTGGTCCATCAGCGTCGGGCGGGTCAGCGCCTTCTTGCCTTCACCGCCCTCATCAGCCGCGCGCTCGGCCGAGGTGCCGGCGCCCGTGTAACGGCGGTCTAGCATCTTCCAGGCGCCGACCATCAGGGCCGACACGACCAGCAGGATGACGACGAATCCGGCCGTCAGCTTGCCGATCCCCTCGAGGGAGATGTCGGTGGTCTCGTGGTTCAGCGGCACGGCCCCATCGTCGCCGTGCGAGCTGTGCGCGTGATGGTGATCAGTGGCCATCGGCCAGTGCCTCGGGGAGATAGGGATCGCCAACCGGGAGCAGCGCGCGTCCCTTGAGCAGGTGGCAGAACAGGCCGACCCACAGGCCGAACAGGCCGAACACCGCCGCCACGTCCATCCAGTGCACGCCGAAGGCGCCCTGCTTGGTCCACGGCGCGATCAGCCAGAACATGTCGAGGAACCGCATCAGCAACATGAACGCAGCCACCGCAACCAGGCGGCTCGTCGTGCGCTTGGTCGAGCGGAACAGCAGCAGCATCCAGGGCAACACGAAGTGGCCGGCCACGATTAGAAGGGTGACCACCTGCCAGCCGTCGCCGAACCGGCGCAGGTAGTAGGGAATCTCTTCCGGCAGGTTGGCCGACCAGATGATCAGGAACTGCGAGTACGACAGGTACGCCCACAGCATGATGAAGGCGTAGAGCAGCGTGCCGTAGTCGTGGAACCGGTCGACTGACAGCGCCCGGGCCATGTGGGCGTTGTTGTGCAGCACTGACGCGATGACGATCGAGAAGGCCAGCGCCGTCAGCGCCATGCCGACCAGGAACCACAGGCCGAACAAGGTCGAGAACCAGTGCGGGTCGAGCGACATCACCCAGTCGACCGACGCGAACGTCACCGTCAGCCCGAGGATCAGGACGCCGGGTCCGGACACCTTGTTGAAGCGGTCGAGCGGGAATGACTGCGAATCCTGCTGCGTCGACCAGCGCGACAGCAACAGCGCCATCCCCGACCAGATGAGGAAGTACACCACGGCCCGCACCAGGAAGCCGGTCGGGTTCAGGTACGCCACCTTGTGGCGAATCAGCGGGTCGGCCGCGGCCACATCGGCATGCGACCACTCGTAGAGGTCGTGCATCCCGAGCGCGATCGGGATGAACAGCAACGCCATCAACGGGATCGTGTTGGACGACGCCTCGAAGGTCCGGCGGAGCACGAGGCTCCAGCGCCCGCCCGACAGGTGATGCACCATCAGCAGCGCCAGGCTGCCGAGCGGAACCCCGAGCACGAAGATGAACGCCAGCAGGTACGACTTGTAGAACTGCGCATGATCGCTCGCGAAGCCGACGCCGAGGCCAATCAGGCCGATCAGACCGATGCCGAAGCCGATCTTCTGAACTGTGTCGATCTGCGGCGGCGCCTGGAAGTGATCCGGGTGCAGGTTGGGCTCAGTCATGAGCGGCCCCTCCTCCGTGAGACGCCTCGGACGCCGCCCCGGGCGCCTTGCCGTCGAGCGTGCCGCGCTGGTCGGCCGGCACGTCCTCGACCGCCGCGCCCTGGCTCAACTGGAGCGCGCGGATGTAGGCGGCAATCGCCCAGCGGTCCTGCGGCGCCACCTGCGCCGAGTAGTCCGGCATCTGGCCGAAGCCGTTGGTGATGACGTCGTAGAAGTAGCCGACCGGCACGCCCTTCAGCCGCGCGTCGTGGAACGACGTCGGGCGCTTGTAGCCGCGCTGCACGACCGTGCCGTTGCCGTCGCCGAGCGGCGAGTGGCAGGGCGAGCAGTAGATGTTGAAGCGGTTCTGGCCGCGGTCCAGCAGCGCCTTGTCGACTGTGATCTGGGCCGGCAGTTCGGCCATCGGTTCCCCGTTGACCTTGCCGGTGTAGAAGGCCTCGTCGTCGCGCAGCATGCCGCGTGCGACGGTGCCCTCGACCTGCGGGCGCATCGCCCGCTTGTCGGCGAAGAAGTCGCTCTGCTCGAGCGCCTCGTACCGCGGGGTGTCGTGCATGTCCTGCCGGCAGCCGGCCAGCAGGCCGGCGCACAGCAGCACGCCGGCCGCGGCGGCGCGACCGGAAGGGGTGGCTCGTCGAGCCGCCCGGGCGGGGATCGGTGCGTGCGCCATGGCTTACGCGTTCACCTCGTTGATCGCCTTCGGGTGCAGGCCCTCGAGGAAGGCCCGGGTGCTGGCCTGGTCGAAGTGCGGATCCGCGGCTTCGATGCACAGGAAGAAGCCGGTGCTGCTGGCCGTCTTCCGGAAGGCCTCGACGTTGAACACCGGATGGTAGGGCTGCGGGAAGCCGCACAGCGCCAGCATGCCGAACGTCGTCGCCAGGCCGCCGAACAGAATCGTCAGCTCGTAGGTCGGGATCGAGAACGCCACCCAGCTGTTGAGCGGGCGGCCACCGATGTTCATCGGGTACTCGATCACCGACGCCCAGTAGCAGAGACCGAGGCCGGCACAGAAGCCCAGGACACCGCCGGTGAAGGTGAACTTCTGCACACGACGATCGTCATGGCCGAGCGCCTCGGCCAGGCCGTGCACCGGCGCCGCCGTGTAGGCGTCCATCTGCCGGTAGCCGGCGGCGTGCGCCGCCTTGGCCGCGCGTACCAACTCGGTGGCGTCGTTGAACTCCGCCATCAGGCCGTGCAGGCCCGGGGCGAGGACGGGCTCACTCATGGTGGGCGTCCCCCTTCGCGTGCGCGGCCGGCGTCAGCGTGCGGATCTCGAAGATCGAAATCATCGGCAACACCCGGATGAACAGGTAGAACAGCGTCAGGAACAGGCCCATCGTGCCGATGAACGTGCTCCAGTCCCAGATCGTCGGGTAGTACATGCCCCACGAGCTCGGGAGGAAGTCACGGTGCAGCGAGGTGACGACGATGACGAAACGCTCGAGCCACATGCCGACGTTGACCGCCATGCACACGGCAAACAGCGGCAGCACCGACGTCCGCACCTTCTTCGACCACAGCAGCTGCGGCACCACGCCGTTGCAGAAGATCAGCGCCCAGTAGTACGGCGCATAGGGCCCCTGCATGCGGTTGGTGATCATGAACTGCTCGAACTGGTTGGCGCTGTACCAGCCGAAGAACGCCTCCATGCAGTAGCCGTAGAAGACGATCAGGCCGGTGGCCAGCGTCACCTTGGCCATGTTGTCGATGTGGCGCTCGGTGATGAAGTCGTGCAGGCCGTAGATGGCGCGCATCGGGATCATCAGCGTGAGCACCATCGCGAAGCCCGCGTAGATGGCGCCGGCGACGAAATACGGCGGGAAGATCGTCGCGTGCCAGCCGGGGATCACCGACACCGCGAAGTCGAAGCTCACGACCGTGTGCACCGAGAGGACCAGCGGCGTGCTGAGGCCGGCCATCAGCAGCGACGCCATTTCATAGCGCTGCCAGTGAATCGCCGAGCCGCGCCAGCCGAGCGCGAAGATGCCGTACAGCCGCGCCGCCAGCGGCGACTTGGCGCGGTCGCGCATCGTCGCCAGGTCGGGGATGAGGCCGAGGTACCAGAAGACGATCGAGATGGTCGCGTAGGTCGACACCGCGAACACGTCCCAGATCAGCGGGCTGCGGAAGTTCGGCCACAGCCCCATCGTGTTCGGGTACGGCATCAGCCAGTACGCCGCGAGCCACGGACGGCCGGTGTGGAAGATCGGGAAGATCGCCGCACAAGCCACCGCGAACACCGTCATCGCCTCGGCGGCGCGGTTGATCGACGTGCGCCAGTGCTGCCGGAACAGCATCAGGATCGCCGAGATCAGCGTACCGGCGTGGCCGATGCCGATCCACCAGACGAAGTTGATGATCGCGAAGCCCCAGCCGACCGGGTTGTTGACGCCCCAGATGCCGGTGCCCTTGAAGAGCAGGTAGGCGATCGCGACCAGCAGCACCTGGAGGATGCTGAAGCCGATCAGGAATCCGATGAACCAGCTGAAGGGCGTGCGCCCCGTGATGATCCCGGAGATCTTGTCGGAGATCGACCCGAAACTGTGCCCTGGCGCCAGATAGCGCGCTCCCGGGACGGCTTCCTTTGGGTGGTCTAGCACGGTTGCCTCGCGTCCTGTCCTGAGTCCTGCGTCAGCGGCCGGGCGCTGCGTGCGCCCATCGGCCACCGGCTGCTAGTGCGTGGCCGCTCCGGCCGTCGCTGCCTTGCCATGCTCGTCACTCTTGCTGGGGCTCGGTTCCCCGTGCCCACCGCTGCCGTGTGCCGGCACTTGCGCCGCTTCGGGCGACAGCACCGGGTTCGGGTTACGCACTGCCGCGAGATACGTCGTCCGCGGCCGCGTGTTGAGGTCCTCGAGCAGCCCGTAGTTGCGCGGCTCGGCGCGCAGCTTGGCCACCCGGCTCTCCGGGTCGTTGAGATCACCGAACGTGATCGCCTGGGTCGGGCAGGCCGACTGGCAGGCGGTCTTGATCTCGCCGTCACGCACGCGCCGATCCTCGAGCTTGGCGGTGATGCGCGCCGCCGAGATCCGCTGCGTGCAGTACGTGCACTTCTCCATCACGCCGCGGCTGCGCACCGTGACTTCCGGATTGCGCGCCATCTTCAGCGTGGTGGTGTCCCAGTCGGCGTAGAGCAGGAAGTTGAACCGCCGCACCTTGTACGGGCAGTTGTTCGCGCAATAGCGCGTGCCCACGCAGCGGTTGTAGACCATGTCGTTCAACCCCTCCTGGCTGTGCACCGTTGCGGCAACGGGACACACCACCTCGCAGGGCGCGTTCTCGCACTGCATGCAGGTGAGGGGCTGGTCGTGAACCGTGGGGCTGTCGAGATCGCCTTCGTAGTAGCGGTCGATGCGCAGCCAGTGCATCTCACGCCCGGTGGCGACCTGCGTCTTGCCGACGACGGGGATGTTGTTCTCCGACACGCACGCCACGACGCAGGCATTGCAGCCGTCGCAGGCGTTCAGGTCGATGACCATGCCCCATTTGTAGCCGTCGTACTGCCACTCGTTGCCATGCAGCGTGTCCTCGTACTTCGGGACATGCGTCATGTGCTGTGCGAAGGTCGGCTCGGCCTTGTACAGCGGGAGCGGCGCCGAACGGACGACGGCGCGCTGCTCCATGTTGAAGTGCATCTGGGTGCTGGCCACGGTGTACGTGTCGCCGGTGTTCTCGACCTTCACGCCGGTGGCAAACCACGGCGTCGTCGAGCGACGGATCCGGTAGGCGTCGTAGCCGATGCCCGTGCCGACCCGGCCGGCGTGCGTGCGGCCGTACCCGAGCTGCAGATTGACCGAGTTGTCAGGATGCCCCGCCTGCACCCACACGGGACCGCTCACCGAACGGCCGTTGAGCGTGACGGTGGCGACCGCGGCCTGGTACTTGGTCAGGCGCTGCGCCGGCAGGCCGAGACGCTCCGCCGTGCGCGGGCTGACGACGATCACGTTGTCCCACGTGATCTTGTTGAGCGGCTTCGGCAGTTCCTGCAGCCAGGCGTTGTTCGCGTAACGGCCGTCATGAACGGTCGGATCGGCGCTGAAGGTCACTTCGAGCGCATCGGCCGCCACGGCGGCCGGAGCGGCCGGGATCGACGAGGGCGCGCCGATGGTCGCCGCCGTCGCGGCGGTGCCGTAGACGAAGCCGTCGTGGACGGCGCGGCGCCAGAACTTGTCGAACGACGCGAATGCGGCGCCGTCGGGTGCGGTCAGCGATCCGCCGCCGAACTGGCCTTCCCAATACGCACGCAGCGTCTCGAGCGCCGTGGCCGCGGGATTGTCGCCGAACGCGGCGAGGACTTCGGAGGGCGCCTTCGCGGTGTCGTACAGCGGCGCGATGAGCGGCTGGACAATCGTGACGGTGCCGTCGTAGGCCCGCAGGTCGCCCCACGCCTCGAGTGGATGCGCGAGCGGCACGTGCCACTCGCAGCGGGCCGCCGTTTCGTCCTTGAAGAGGCCGGCGTGCACGCGCACGGCGACCTTCTTCAGCTGATCGGCGAAGCCCAGATCCACCGGGGCGTCGTACACCGGGTTGCCACCGAGGATGACGAGTACCTCGACCTTGCCGGCCGACATGTCGCCGACCAGTTCGGTCAGGGTCCCGGTCCGCCCGTCGACGCGAGCCGCCGGCGACGGGATGTAGTCGACGGTGCTGCCGATGGCGCCCAGCGCCTGGTTCATGGCGGCGGCAAGCACCTGCACCGCCGGCGTCTGCTGCTCGCCCGCCACGACGAGGGCCTTCGCCCCGGCCGCCTTGAGGTCGGCCACCACCGCCGACACCCACTCCGCGGTGACCTTGGCCGGCAGCGAACCGGCGGTGGCCCCGGCCACGCCGAGGCCGGCCGCCACCGCGCGCGCCACGGCGTCGACGTCGGCGGCCCGCACCGCCACGCGGTGGTCGGCCTTGGTGCCGGTGTTGCTGGTGCGGCTCTCGACCATGTAGAGCCGGTTCATCGTGGTGCCGCCGGCTTCCAGGCGACGACGCTCGGCGAACGTGCGGGCGTAGCGAAGCTCGGCGGCGCCGCTGTCCATGAAGTCGCCGTCGAGCGACAGGATGACGTCGGCGTTCTCGAGCTTCAGGACCGGCGCGACGCGCTGGCCATAGGCCGCACCGAGCGCCCCCGCCACATCGTCGCCCCCGACCGGCTCGTACTGAATCCAGCGGGCTTGCGGGTAGATGCCGAGGATGGTCTCGAGCTGCGAGGCAATCGTCGGCGAGGTGACCGTACCGGTGAGGAAGCGGAGACCGGCGCCGCCGTTGCTCTGCGCGGCACTCAGGGCGCCAGCCATCGCGCCCACGAAGTCCGTCCAGGAACGAATCTCGCCGCGGAACGTCAACGTCTGCGAGCGGTCCGGATCGTAGAGCTCGAGGATCGAGGCCTGCGCGAAGCGGCTGGTGCCGCCACCGGCCGGGTGCTCGGCGTTCGGCTCGATCTTGATCGGACGGCCGTGATGGCTCACGGCGAGCACCGGCTCGGCGACGCCATCTCGTGGCACGGCGGTCGCAAACAACTGGGTCTTGCCCGGGACGTAGCCCTCGGGCGGGACCACGTACGGGACGATGTGCTCGGTGGGCTGGCGGGTGCAGGCGGTGGCGCCGGCCAGGGCCAGCGAGGCGCCCATCAGCTTGAGGAACTGTCGACGCCCGGCAGGATCGCTCCACTCGGCGGCGTTCTCGGGGAACTCCCGCTGGAGGTACTGCTGGAACTCGGGCGTCTCCGCCACCTCGTCGAGGCTGCGCCAGAACGTGGGGCCGGATGCCGAGGCGAGCCGGGCGCGGATGGCCGACAGATCGATATCACTCATGGTTCGCAACGGATGCCCGCGGCCACGGGCCGGGGGCGGGCAGACGCACACGCACCGGCCAGTTCGGCCCGGGTACGCACTGTCACGACGCTGGTCTTCACCGGTGGCACGTCGAGCAGGTCGTCAGACTCTGGATCTTGTACTCCTGCACCAACTTGCGTCCGATTTCGAGCTGGTCGCCGGCCGGTTCGTATCCCATCGTGAACACCGCCTCACGCGGGCGCACGAACTTCTCGGGATTCCGGTGGCACTCGAGGCACCACTCCATCTGGAGCGTGTTCACCTGCCGGATGCCGGCCATCTGATCGATGCGGCCGTGGCAGGTTTCACACCCCATGCCCTTCTTCACGTGAATGGAGTGGTTGAAATAGACGAAGTCCGGGAGATCGTGCACGCGCGTCCAGACCAGCGATTCGCCGGTCTTGAAGCTCGACCGGACGGGCTCGAGATACGGACTCTGCGCCCAGATCTGGCTGTGGCAGTTCATGCACGTCTTGGTGGGCGGGATGCTGGCCGAGGCGACCTGCTCCACCGACGTGTGGCAATACCGGCAATCGATGCCCATGCCGCCGGCGTGATGCAGGTGGCTGAACTGGACGGGCTGGTCGATGTTGGTGTTGGCCCCGGTGACGTAGTCGGACCGCATCGACATCCCCACGATGGACGCGACCAACCCGCCGAACAGCAGGAGGCCGACCAGGGAGAACCGGGCGATCGCGTTGGCACTTCGGGGGAAAATCTGGCTCATGGCTCAGGTAGCGACACACCTCACGCGGGAGGCGGAAGGCGGCGCGTATTCTGTCACAGAAAATCTGCGGGTGCGCGTGAAGTCGCCCGCGCAAGATCCGACTGTTTTGGTCCGATTTCTCGGGCCGCCCGCGAGGATCGGGCGACGGGATTCGCAGGAGCTGCCTTCGTTCGGGACAGTCCTGATACCCATAAGGTCGAGCCGTCGCCCAGACCGCTGTCTATAATGTGAAACGTTTCACAAGCTGTCAACGACGGGCTGCCGCCAGCCCCTCCCCGAGCGCCCGCCAGAAGGGAATCAGCGGCGTGCAGCACTTCACCAGCCAGGCCGGGAAGTCGCGTGTGAACAGCTCCGGAGGATGCGGCGTCCGCGTCCAACCGCCCCACCCGCCCTGGAAACGCACCGCCAGACTGCGGGTGTCGTCGACGCCCTGGAACTCGTGCGGTACTCGTGACAGGCGGCGGATTTCCCACTCCACCCCCGTCGACGCCGGCGTGTCCATCGCCGACAGCAGCCGCGCCGCGTGGTCGCCCTCGACACACCAGCGCCGGAAGTGCGGCAGCACCTCGCGTGGAATCTCCGGCAGCCCGACCCCGAACTCGATCCCCTTCGTGTTGATCTGCACGTAGAAGGCCGGCTCCTCCATCCGCACACCCTCGGCCCACCAGAGCAGCGCGAGATGCGTCTTGTACGGCGGCACGTCGGGCCGAAAGCGACGGTCGCGGGCGATCCGGAAAATCGACCCATTGACGCGCGGGTCGGCCACCACCTGGCACCCCGCCGCATGCAGCGCATCGCCCACCGCCACCACCGCGGCGCGGGCGGGTTCGAGGATCGACGCCTCGTAGCGGGCCCGCTGCGCCGCCATCCATTCCTCGGAGTTGTTGCGCGCCAAGGCTCGCAGGAACGTCACGGTGTCCTTCGGGAATCCGTCGAAGCCACCAGCCCGTCCGTCGGCGATCGAACGAGTCAGCGCAGTCTTACGCGTACGCGGCGGAGTCGAACGGGACGGCATCAGGCGACTATAGCAATGCGGAATGTCGGACACGGTCGGCCTTCGTCGGCCGGCCTTCGGCCTTCGGAACTAACCCGCGTCGCGACGCGCACGACCGCAACCGTCGAGCGACCGCGACGCAGAACGGACGCGCCGGCGGCGCGTCCCTACCTAGATTCCCGCCGTCACGCCGCCACTTCGGTAGGGACGGCTCGCCGAGCCGTCCGCCAGACGACCGCACGCCACTGCCGACCGTCCGTCTTCTTCCAACGACGGTAGGGGCGCCTCTCCGAGGCGCCCGTGACTCGGCCACTGCCGACTGCCGACCGCCGACT